>JAFLJZ010000094.1 GCA_022712775.1 Sulfurimonas sp. | reverse complement strand
AAGGTTGATACATTTTATTTCTTCTTGTATCACCAATCAAGATGGCACAATATTTATCTTTTTTTAATACTCTATAAAACTCTTTCGCCACTTTTTCAATTTCATCACAAAACGCATCTAAATCATGTATATTTGATAAATCTTCTTTTATCTGTTTATCTGAATACTTGATTATATCAACATAAGGTGGATGATTTAAAATTAAATCAATAGATTCGTCATGTAACATTACTAAACTTCTACTATCATTCAACTTTAATTTAATCTTTGGATTAAATTCACTTTCAAATTCTAATGCAGTTTTTGTAATCTCTATTGCATTTGGATTAACATCTAATGCTAATAAATTTCTATTCAATAGTTTACACTCTATTGCCGTAGTCCCTCCACCAATCATAGGGTCTAGTAAATAATCATTTTCGTTTGAGTATCTTATTATTAGATTTCGAACAACTTCGGGAGCCCAATTTCCTCTATATGTACTTTTGTGTGTTGCCCAATTTCCACGACGAGCAAAACTCCAAACAGTAGCACACTCTTGTTCAAAGTTTTCAGGTGCTTTTTTTATTACCTTAGACATTGTTTTAAATACCCCGTTTCAACCAATAAACTAGGATATTTAAATTCAAAAGAGTAATCAAAAATACTAGTGTTTTTATGGTTTATTTTTGCATCCAATATTTTAAACTCTTCATTTGATTCACAAAAAACTAGTGTATAATTTTCTAAAGTATCGGATTCACATTTTCTAGGTTTTTTGTCATATATCCAATCCCAATGCTTACTAACCCAAACCAAATTTTCATCTTTTAGAAGTTTTGATACTAATTCATCATCTTCTGCAATATAAAGCTTATCATAATATTCAACTTTCATCACTCTGTCCTTTTTGAAGATTAGAGTAATTTTATCATTTTCTACATTTAAAACTAAAAAATATTGCTGTGAGACATATTTTTGAATTATTTACAAATTTCTTTAAGAATCCCATTCTTAACCATATTTAAATTTATAACATAATCATTATGATTAAAAGTTTCTTCAAGTGGATTCAATGCTGTTAGCCAACCTTTTCCATCAGTTATACAAATAAACTCTATATTCTGTGATTTTACAAAATCATTTAGATATTGATATTCTCCAGCAGTTGCTTTTAATTTTGAACCACCTGCACTATAATAATTAACCTCAATTAAATATAATTTTTTAGTTTTATTGTTATGAATAGCAAAATCAAATCTTCTACCATTTTTATCAATCTCAATCTTATAGTTAAACAATTCTAATATTCTTTTTTTTGTCGCTTGTTCAATATAATCAAAATCTTTATTTTTTGTACAAAATTCATTTAAATAATTAGATACAATGTTTTCCATTAAAGTGCCAGTTCTATTTTTTCTAGCATTTGTATCAAAGCCAACTTCTACACCAAAGCAGTAATCAACTAGATTTTTTATATATTTATTTTGAAATATATCTTTTAATCCACTTTCACGAAAAAATATCAATAATTCTATTTTTGTATTTTCATTAATATCATCATAAAAAATATGCTTTTTATTTTCAGCTATTAAAGTTTCCATATTTGTAATAATAGGGGTATCATTTAATTTATCTTTTCTAACCGCAATTAATAGAGGTAAAGCATGTCTGATTTTTGGATATTCAACAACTAATTTAATAAATTCATTTTCAATATTATCTTCACCTATTAAAGAGTTTAAAATATTAAGTTCGACTTTTACTTTTTGTATATTTAATTTAACTTTTTCAAAATCTGTGAAATAGTCCCATGTAAATATGGATTCTTGAAATGTATCTTTTAGATTATTAAATTCAAACATTTTTCAGTCCATTATATAACATTGTTCTGCCAGAATAACTCCAATATGTCATATCCTGCTCAATAAATAACCATTTGATAGATTTTAACAGTGTTTCAACATCAACTCCAGTAATTACATATTGAATTGATTCTATATTTTTTTCATTACAATTATAAATTTCATCAATTATTTGTTGCACATTGTCATAGATATTTAAATTTTGTTTTTTTAAATCTTTTAAAATTACTTTAATACATTCATGGCTAGGTCTTGTTTTAATTCTTCCAAAAAATAGTTTATTAGAGGTATGAACTTCAAAATCAAAACCATTATTTAATGGAGCTGGTCTCTTTAAATATATAATCTCATTTTGAGTTCTTTCTACACAATAAACTATTCTAGTAGATAAATCTCCTTTTCCTTTACCTGCATCTTCTGCTTTAAATAAATCAATAATCTGATCTCTCAATTTTTTTCTATCTTTATCAAAATCACCTGTATATGCATGAAATAATTTCTTTATTTTGTCAATATGAATAAATCCATCTCTGAGAGAATTACATTTCATTGAAATTCCTTATTAAAACTTCACTAATTTTACCACGACCACTACTCTTACTATTTATAAACCGATTAGCCTGAACAAAACCAATCTCATGCTTTTCAAACAGTTTTTTTATAAACTCTGTATCCGAATTACTATGAAATACAAAACAATTTTTTTTGTTTAAACTTTCAAATATCTCAAATAGTTCTCTTTGTTTTTCATCAAAAAAACCAGCTTTGTCATAAGCTGTAAAACTTGCCGTAGTTGTCAATGGATAATAAGGTGGGTCGAAATATACTAAATCATTTTTATTTGCATTATCAACAACTTGATTAAAAGAACAATTTTTTATTGTAGCGTTTTGTAAAGCTTCACTTGCTTTTAAAATTGTTTCACAATCCGCAATATTAGGGTTTTTATAACTTCCCATTGGGGTGTTAAAGTAACCTTTTTTATTTACTCTGTATAGCCCATTAAAACAAGTCTTATTAAGGTAAATAAATCTTGTAGCTTTATCTATATCACTTAACTTATGAAAATCATCTTTTCGATCTTGCTCTCTTGTTTTATAATAAAAGTCCTTATTATGGTTCTCTTTAAAAAGTGCTAAATTATCTATTAACTCAATAGGGTTATTTTTAACAATATTATAGGTATTTATCAATTCTAAATTTATATCAGAAAGAAAAACTTTTTTATCTCTCAGTAAGCCTTGGGAATATAGTTCAAAGAATACTGCTCCACCACCTAAAAATGGTTCATGATAATTTTCAAATTTTTTAGGAAATTTATCTAATATTTGAGTTAATAACCCTCTTTTTCCTCCAACCCATTTTATGAAAGGTTGATACTTTTTTTCAACTATACTATTTTGTATAATTGTCATGATTTATTACTTTTATTACATAGAAGTAATTCAAGTATTTCTTCTTTAGTATATTTTTTTAAACTATCTAAAATTATCGTTCCACCATCATAAGATTTATATTCTGTATATTCCAGTTCTTCACTAGAGTTAATAAATCCTATCATTACTGTATCATCATCTACAATTATAATTTCATTGTTATTCAAAATATATCTCCTAGAATCTATATAAAATTAGGTGCATCATTCGCAAATAAAATGATGTCCCCTGCCATAGTTTGTTTTGCTAAAACATCTGTGAGTACTGACTTGTCTCTCAACATGATTGTATTTTTCACTTTTAAATGTTTCTTAAAAAGTTCGGCATTTAAGGCACCTGTCACTATAACTATATCAAAGACCTTATTTATCGCTTCTATAAGCTTTAAGTTGAGTTCTTCACTACTCTCAACCAAGCCTGGTGTTACGATAACTTTTCGTCCCTCATGCAATGAACAAAGTCTTATGCCTTCTAACATTCCATCAATGTTTCCATTATAACCATCATCTAAGATGATTTTTCCACCTGCTTTGATGAGTTGAAGCCTATGCTCAACTGATTCTAATTTTGAAACTGCTTTAACAATCTCTTCATTACTCATACCAAAGCTTTTTGCGATTTTTATAGCTACTGCAATATTCATAGTCTGAAATTCGCCTAAAATATCTGTATGAAGATGTAAGGTTTCATCATCAAGTTGCATATCAAAATCTATGCCATCTAAATTTGCATTTATATTTGATAATTCATCGCCAAAAAAAGTAACTTTATCATGAGGTTCATCTGTTACCGATGTATGAAGAAAAGCCCTCTCTAATCTAGGAGATTGCATAAGTTCTAGTTTGGTTGCAATGATATTTTTTATAGTTTTAAAATACTCAATATGTGCAGCACCTATCCTACCAACAACTACAGTTTGTGGTTCAACAAATGCAGCAATATCGTAAATGTCACCATTTTCACGCGCTCCAGCTTCACAAATATAGATTTCAGTATCTAAGGGGAGAGCATTATTTACATCACTGATGATTCCACCAAGTGTATTCACGCTTCTTGGTGTGGCATATACATTAAATCTTGTACTCAAGATGCTAGCTACAAAGTTTTTAATACTTGTTTTTCCATAGCTTCCTGTAATTGCTACAACCTGTAAGTTTTTCATCTCTCTTAGTTTCTTTTTTGCTTCTTTTTTATATGTTAAAAAAAGAAATTTTTCTATCAGTGTACTCCCTACATATGCAACTGCTAAAGGCATAAATACACCATAAACCTCACAAGCATCTTTTAAAGTACAAAGTACATTTTG
>JAFLJZ010000289.1 GCA_022712775.1 Sulfurimonas sp. | reverse complement strand
CCTAAACAAGTTTCGCACTTTTTCGATGAATTCTTAAGAATTCTAGAAAATGTGCAAACTTGCTATATCCTAAAGAGGATATATAATTGTTCTTAAGAATTCTAAGGAAAGGCTATCACAAACAACCCAAATACAAAGCATATGACAATAAAGCTTTTATAGGGGCTTGCTTTTACATAGGGTACTTTAAAAATGACAAAGCTTAAAATTAAACCTATAAAAAGTGACATACCTTGACTCAATGAAAATATTTTTTCGAGAATAACAGCAGAGAAAGTTGCAGTAAATAACCATATAAACCAAAAGCCTATAAGCTTGTATAATAAGTTTCCAGCACCTCGTACTAGTTGCTCATTTTTTTGTCGTTCATATTCTTCTTGTCTTCTTAAGTCATGAAAATTATCATGGTTATTTGAGAACATTATTAACCACCTAAACCACTAAGTTCTACTGCTATATCAAAACCATCTTTTTGAAGTTCATTGTCTTTTTTCTTTTTTTCTCGTAAAGAGTCTAACTCTTTATCTCTTTTACAAGATGATGGTTCTTTAGTTTTTTCAGCTTCTTTGAAGTCACATTTATCTCGAAGAGTTCTATCTTTTCTATCTTGCATTTTTTGCCTTTGATAGAATTATACAGTATTTTATGGATACTCTTTTTTAACAGAGTACACCAAAACTAAATAGAAAATCAAAAATATTTATATTTTTTTCATGTTCTAATTTTTGTTGTTTTCGTATTGAATTAAGTTGCTTACTTCGGTTCGTTTTATTACTTAGATGTATATTTGTAGCACCTCTTACATCTCTCTTTTTTCTGTCATTCATAGTTTCAACCTTTTTATAATGAGTTGAAACAATCTAACTTATATCTATAGAAAATATTTTTAAGAATATATATACTCTACAATTTGAATACATGTGATGAGATTTACTCTCATCAATTATTTTTAATTTCACAAAGTAGTCCATTAATATCGGTATAGCTTTGAGTATTTTCACTATCCCAACGAGGACTTTTAAATCAAGTTATCGCTCAGACTCTATCTCTTATGGGTACAAGTATCACTTTATCCATAATAATGACTCTAGTCTGTTTTTGGCGATAAAAATAGTGTACATCAGGATTTTTAGTAATCTGTATTTTTTTAATAATGTCTATAAATGAGTTCATCTCTAATTTATAGGCTTTATTTACGATATGCTCAATTATATTTATAGCACTAGTTCTATCTGTAACTCAAACATAATTTAAATCATTGATATAAAAAGTGTTATTTACCATATCGTAGTAGTAAAGATAATAAGTGCCTTTTCATCATAAAACGGAGTTTTTGATATAGACTGCTTTTATAACTTGATTTTCTTTACCAGTTTTTATTCTTAATAGGTTTTCAAATAAGCTCATAATTTTTTGTTAAATAATAAATCCAGTTGCAACTGTAAATATATTACACCATATATTTTTATATATTGCAAATATTAGAATATATGACTTTTTTAGAATAATTTTATTTATAAAATCACTATCGATTTAATATATATTTTAATTCAATATATTTTAGGGGTAGAGTTCTTGGCTTTGTTGAGGGCTTAAAAAAGTTAAAGGTTACTCTTTATGGGGCTATTTTAAATCTAAAGTTACCTTTTATGGGTTGGAAAGACTACTGCTATGGGTCATGGAAATATTTATTTTATTAAAATATTTGCAATTTGTAGTCTTATTCATATACTTATACGTAGAACACTTCAAATTCAAACAAAATATTTTTTCAAGACATATTTTACAAGTATTATTTTTACGAAGTGTTCTTTTAAAAAACTATGAACAATACAATCAACGATAACCTGATAAAAAACTCGGCTGTAGTTGCTATCTCAAATAAAATATCACTTCTTCAAAGAAAGATATTTAATTTTTTGATTGCGTTTGCATATGTAAACTTACAAACTAAAGAGAGTTTTACGGTCGATATAAAATATTTAAAGCTTCTTGTGTGATTTAACTCTAAAAATCTGTCGTATTTAAAAGAGTCTCTAAGAGAACTTTTATCTACTGTAGTGGAGTTTAATCTACTATGAAAAGATAAAGAGTCATGGAGTGCTACTACATTGCTCTCATCTGTAGAGTTTCATGAGTGAATGTGTACTTATTCTTTTTCGCCAGTTCTAAGAAAAAAACTACATCAACCAAATATTTATGCAAAAATAAAACTATCAATGATGAAACTATTCTCATCTAAGTATTCATTATGTTTGTATGAGATTTTTATAGATTATCATAATATAGGACAAACCCCTATAATTCCACTAGATGATTTTAGAAAACTTATGTGAATTGAAAAGCACCAATACGCAGAGTTCAAAAGGCTCTCCCTAAGAGTCATAAAACCTGCTATAAGTGAGCTAAGTACAATAGGATGATATAAAGTACAAATAAGCTACATCAGAGAGAAGAGAAAGGTTATCGCTTTAAAATTTCATTTTACTGAAATTGCTAAACCTAAAAAACCTATTCAAGAGATGAAAGTTTTTAATAATCTTGATTTACAAGATAAGCTTGTAAAAGATTTTTGACTCTCACTTAGAGTGGCTCAAAAAATTATAAAAACTTATCCTATTCCGTATATCAAAGAGTCACTAGCAATTATAAAATTAAAAATATGACAAAAAATAGTCAAGAATATACCTGCTTATACGATAACCGTACTTAAAAATGATTATACCCCTGTCTCAAATAAACAAAAGAAGCCCATACTATCCAGTTCTAAAAGAGATGAATGACAAAAATATACCAACTGAAACTGACTGGAGAATACTAAAAGTGCAACTGGGCTGAATTTACTTCATAATGCAGAGCATAATCATGTATATAAAGTTCAAAAAAAGGCTCAAAAGTATTTTGAGTCACTTTCAAAAAAAGAACAAAAATCACTTATAAAAAAATTTGAGGATGATAAAATCACTAGTGATATCTTAAAAACTCTTTATAAAAAAGAGTGATTAGATAGTACAGTTTTTAAGATTATGTTTAACAATTTTCTAAGTTAGTTATTTTAAAGTGATGCTATGACTTTATTTAAGTAAGCTACATCATAAACTTTATTTTTTTTAGTGGGTTTACCCCATTTCTTAAGTATTTTAAACTCCCTATCCCTACAAAGTATAATACTTTTAGTATTGTTTTTATAGTTTATCTCTAAAAATAAATCATCAAGAGTAAGCTCTTCAAGATATTTTTGTTTCCTATGTTCTTGAATATCGTTTATATCAAGTATTGCTAATATACTCATTATTCCAAATACCCTTTCAGCCCATCTTCAAGTTTATCTTGCAGATAATCTGGAGAAACAATCTCTACATTAGGTATCCAATATCTTACAGGCTTTAGTATCTCTTCATCAAATGCTACTTTAGTAGATACAAGTAAGCC
>JAFLJZ010000093.1 GCA_022712775.1 Sulfurimonas sp. | reverse complement strand
TCTTCCGATCTAGAAGATAACCAGCTCATTCATCTTCGTGTCATCATCTTTTAATATACCCTTATTTATCCACTTTATAATGAGGGGTTTAATGAAAGTATCGGCTACAATGGAGATAACAACAATTGAGTAAACTGCTATGAAAATCGCATTAGAATTATTTCCTACTGCGAACTCATAAATCATAAATGGTAACCACATAAGTATCCCACCAACAACTGGAATCAAAGATGCAAAACCATACATGATTCCAAAGAGTAATCCATTGTAACCCATAAAAGAGATTGCTACACCAAATAAAACACCCTCAAACATAGCAGTAGTAATGATAGAATAAAAAACAACACTCATTACAGATGAAAGTTCACGAGCAAGTAGTTCTGTTTCTTCTACCGACATTTGTATCGCTCGCTTTAAGAAAGTAAGAACATACGAGCCATTGTATTGAGCAAAAAAGTAAAAAATGATTACAAGAAAGGCATTCTTTAAAAACCCTGCACTAAAAGCACCAATTTGCCCAGTTATAAAGATGGCATTTGAAGTAACTGTTTGCATATTGATATTTTTTAACATATCATCAATATAAGGAGCTAAAAAGTTTAAATATGAAGGAGGACTGTCAATAAACTCTTTTATATAGACATCTACTTTCGCTACATCTTCAGGATTAATTGTATTTATATGAATTGTTAGTGTTGTTAAAAAATAACCTAATGGAGCGAAAAATATAGTTGCTAAAAGTAAACTTGAAACTAAAGAAGCGGCAAGTTTTGAGTGAAGAATTTTTTCTAAATACGCTTGTATACTTGAAGTAGAAACAGCTAAAAGTGCTGCAATTAGAATCGTTAAGATAAATGGTGCATAAAGTAAATACATCCAGTAAAGTGCTGTGGCAAATAAGATTGCGATGAAATACTGTGGCTTCATTAAAATAATCCTCCGTCATTTACTGGTAAACTAATATTTAAAATATCATATGTGCTTCGGGTAGCTTTTCTTCCCTTGGCTGTTCTCTCTAAATATCCATTTGCAATAAGATAAGGTTCTAGTACATCTTCAACTGTACCTTCATCCTCGCTTAGTGAAGCAGCTATTGTACTCAGACCCATCGCTTTTCCATTTGCAGATACTAAAAGATTTAACAGCCGTAAGTCCATCTCATCAAATCCATGAGAATTTATTCCTAATTCGTTAAGAGCAAATTGTGTACGCGAGTGATTTATTTTAAGCTCATCTGCAACATCCGCAAAATCTCGAACACGGCGAAGAAGGCGAAGTGCGATTCTTGGTGTCCCCCTGCTTCGTTTTGCTATTTCCATAGATGCTTCATGAATTATCTCTTTGTTGAGCTTATTCGATGCTTGCAAGATGATTTTAGCGAGTTCATCAGAATCGTAAAACTGCATTCTAAAGCTCATTCCAAATCTATCGCGAAGAGGATTTGAAAGCATTCCAGCTCGGGTTGTTGCTCCAATGAGAGTAAAACGAGGTAAATCTATTTTAACTGTTTGTGCGGCTGGTCCACTTCCTATAATAATATCAATACGAAAATCTTCCATAGAAGAGTATAAAATCTCTTCCACCCCAGGAGAAAGACGATGAATCTCATCAATAAAAAGAATATCACCCTCTTCTAAATTTGTTAAAATAGCAGCCAAATCTCCACTTTTTTCTATCATAGGAGCTGCTGTGACTTTGATATTTGCATTCATCTCGTTTGCGATGATAAGAGCTAATGTAGTTTTTCCTAAACCCGGAGGTCCAAAAAAGAGAACATGATCAAGTGCTTCTTGACGTTTTTTACTCGCCTCTATAAAAACACCTAAATTTTTTTTAATTCTTTCTTGCCCTATATACTCATTCCAAGCATCAGGGCGAAGTGTTGTTTCAACACTTGTTTCTTCTGAATCAAACTTCTCTATTTCTACGATTCTTTGCATCATATTAAACTACTCTAATAAGTATGAATTTCTTGAGGAAATTCCCTTTTTTGAACTTCATCTGCATAACTTTTTGCAGCTTCGCGGACTAAAGATGCTCCGTCCATGTATTTTTTTACAAACTTAGGAGTAAACTCTTCAAAAAGTCCTAACATATCTGAAAACACAAGAACCTGTCCATCAACATACACACCAGCTCCAATTCCAATTACAGGAATACAAACACTATTTGCAACCTCCTCAGCAACTTCTGCTTTAACACCCTCAATAACTATACAAAAAGCACCTGCATCTTCTATAGCTCTAGCATCAGCGATAAGTGCTAAACATTCAGCATTTGTTTTGCCTTTAATTTTGTAACCACCTTCACCTCTTACAGATTGAGGTAATAGACCTATATGACCACAAACTGCGATTCCATTAGTAGTTAAATGTTTTATGATGTCTGCTTTTTGGGCACCACCTTCAATTTTAACACCATCTGCATCTGTCTGTTGAAATACTTTTACAGAGTTATTTAAAGCATCTGTTTCATTTGTATACGTTCCAAATGGCATATCGCAAATTACAAAACTCTTTTTTGCACCCTTACAAACTGCATTTGTATGGTAAATCATCTGCTCCATCGTTGTACTTAATGTATCATTTTCACCAGCAAAGCTCATATTAAGGCTGTCACCAACGAGAATCATGTCACAACTTTCTTCAAACAGCGAAGCAAAAAGTGCATCATACGCTGTTATCATAACTAAGGGCTGTTGCCCTTTTGCGTTTTTTATCGAGGATATAGTCATTTTTTTATTCATTTGCTCTTCTTTAAAATTTAGTCAAATGAATTTTAACTAAAAAGTGCTACAATTAGAATAATATAGGAGAATTTACTTAATGGGCATAAAAAGTGACTTAGACGCTAACTTTGATTTTGAGATAGTAGATGAGTTTCTAGACCACTATTCTATGATGGTTGACAGCATGGAAGTCATGATACTTGATTTATCTAAAGTAAATCAACAAAAAAGAAGTATTGATGAACTTTTCCGTGTCTTTCATAACATCAAATCTGCTTCTGGTTATCTAAAAATAGAACCTATGGCACGCTTATCTTCTCTCGTTGAAGATGAACTAGAACAACTTAGAAATAATACGAAACCGGTGAATGAAGAAACAATTACTTGGCTCTTAGAGATTAGTGATATGTTTGCTTCTTGGCAGGATAACTTTAAATTAGATGAGCCTTTAGCAAAGGTACGATTCGCACTCTTAAAAATACCAGACTTGGAAAAATAATTGAAAAAACTTGTAGCTTTTATAACTTCTGGATACCCAGAAAAATCTTTTAGTATTGATTTAGCCTTAGCACTTTCTCAAAATGGGGTAGACACACTTGAACTTGGTGTTCCTTTCTCTGATCCTGTAGCAGATGGTCCTTTGATAGAAAAAGCAAGCCATAAAGCCTTAGAACTTGGATTTAAATTTCAAGATTTACTTGAAATTTCCAAAGAAATAGCTCCAAATATTGACACTTTATGGATGGGTTACTTTAACAGCTTTTACCAACAAAATATGGATAAACTTATTCCTCTCGCACAAAAAATTGGTGTAAATGGATTAATTATCCCAGATTTACCACATGAGGAAGCCTTAACCTATAAAAGTTTATTTACAAACAATTCTGTAGCCAACATTAGTTTTGTAGCTCCAACTGATAGTGATTCTAGAATCAAAGAAGTGGTGAGCGAAGCACAAAAATTTATCTATATGGTTGCCTATACTGGAATTACAGGTTCAGGTCTCAGTGAAGACTTACAACCATTTTTAGATTCAATAAAAAAACATACTTCAACTCCTGTTTATGTTGGCTTTGGAGTTAATCCAAAAACTGCAAAAGAAAAAATAAAAGGCGCTGATGGAGTTATCGTTGGAAGTGCTTTTATAGATGTTCTTTTACGTGATGAATTAAGTTATACTCAAAAAATTCAAAAATGTAGTGAATTAGCTAAAATCATAAAAAATGAGATAAATACATAAGATTTATGCTTATGTTTGTAACAAGATAACTAAATATTATATAGCCTTGTGCTATTTATTTTGATATTTAATAAATATTAATTATAATAGCTAGATAAATTTAATTTTAGGATATATTAATGAACAAAGTAATCTTAGTAATGCTACTCGCTATAAGTTTCTTAAATGCAGATGTTAAAAAAGAATTTTACTCAAACGGTGCCCTTAAGTATAAAGTCACATACGATACAGATTCTACATCTGGTTGTACAATAAGAACATACTTTAGAAATGGTAATCTAAAAAAAGAACTCGTTTATGCTGACAATACTAATAAGCGATGTGATTCTTTTAAATAGATTACCTTCCCCCTCATTTCTTGATTGTGTCTTTCTTTGTAATTCTATAATTTAAAGAAGGATGCAAAACAAAAAAACAAAGATCACCCTTTTTTTTTACTCTTAAGTCTCATTTCCTAATTTTTTAGTTAAAACCAGAATCTTAATCCTACCACCGCATAAGTCTCATCCAAATGCGATAAAGTTTCCGTTCTTCCAAAGTTCTTGCTCCATTCTACACCAATATATGGTGCGAATTCTCTTTTAATTTCATAACGTAAACGAAGACCTAAAGTAAGGCTTGAGAGACCACTTCCTATTTCCACGTTTAAAGTATCTTTAGTATAAGCTGTTAGTTCAGCACTAGGAGTAAGCACTAATTTTTGTGTGATTAAGGCTTCATACTCTGTTTCTGCTCGAAATCCCACATTCCCATCTTCTCCAACTAAGACTACTGCTCGTGTCTCAAAAAAGTAAGGGGCTAAACCTTGAACACCGAGTACTGCCCATTTTTGATTCTCAGCATCTTTTCTATCGTACCCAAGACCAAATTGTACATCCCAATAAGGAGCAATAGCATGAGAAAATACTAGTTGGTTCTCACTTTCATGGCTTGAAGTACCTTCTTCTTTTTCCCCTTCTGAGTAAATATAGATTTTATTTAAATCATATCCTGCGTAAGCATAAGTATCCCAACTTATTGTTTTTGTATCTGCGTATTGATACTCTAATGTATCTACCATTACAGTAGCTCGTAGTATATCCCCACCACCACCTGCAAAACTTGATGTTGCTAAAGCCAATGTGAGTACTGTAATTTTTAATAAATTTCTCATAATTTTTCTCCTTAAGCCACTACAACTTTTCTAAACATACCCGACATATGGTACAATAAGTGACAATGATAAGCCCAAGAACCTTTTGCATCAACAGTTACACGAAAACTAATTTTTGAACCGGGCTGTGCAATGATAGTGTGCTTTTTAGGTAAGTAATTATCATCACCTGTCTCTAAATCACTCCACATTCCATGAAGGTGCATAGGATGATTCATCATCGTGTCATTTATGTATGTGATTCGTAGTCTTTCTCCGTATTTAAACTCTAATGGTTCTGCATCTTGATAGGCTATTCCATTAATAGACCACATATATCGCTCCATATTTCCAGTTAAATGCAGTATAATTTCTCTATCTGGATATCTATCATGCGTGGTAGGAGTAAGTGATTTTAAATCAGCATATGTTAATACTTTTCTTCCATTAGCTCTTAAACCAACCCCTGGATCGTCAAGCCTATACTGAGGATCCAGAGCTTTCATAGTAGTGTGCACACCCCAGTCTGATTCTAACTCTGTAACTGGAATGGGAGGTTTATCCATATTTTTCATTGTATATTCTTCTTTGTTTGAGGACATATCCATTTCCCCTCCACACTTCATAACTGTTACTTTTTTCTTAAGCATATGCATTTTTGAATGGTCTATCTCTTTCGTATCATTTTTCATGTTAGCCATATCATGTCCTGTATTATTTCCATGATTCACACCATCCATTGAACCCATATTCATTCCCATATCAGCATGAGAAAGAATTGGAAGTGGATTCATCTCAGGGGCTATTGCAAGATTATTTACATCATTCGTTAAACTTCCAAGTGCATAACCACTTCTATCAAGTGATTGAGAAAAAATAGCATAAGCAGTATCATCTTTAGGCTCAACTATCACATCATAGGTCTCCGCAACACCAATTCGAAATTCATCAACATCTACTGGCTGAACATAGTTTCCATCCGAAGCTACAACAGTCATTTTCAATCCTGGAATCTGTACATCAAAAAATGTCATGGCAGAAGAATTTATAAAACGAAGTCTTACTTTTTGTCCATTTTTAAAAATTGCTTTAAAATTTGTAGCTGGATTTTGTCCATTCATAAGATAGGTATATGTATATCCTGTTACATCAGATAAATCTCTATCTGTCATTGCCATCTCATTCCACATTTTTCTTTGATTAAAAGCTTCAAAAAAACCAAGCTTACTTACTTCTGAGAAAAAGTCTCCAACCGTACGTTGTTTGAAATTATAATAATCTGCAGAGAGTTTAATTTTTCTGTAAATTGCTTCAGGTTTTTCATCTGAGTAATCTGATAGGTTTACTACATACTCAGAATCGTACTCAAATGGTGCTGTCTCTTTAGCATCTATAATGATTGCGCCATACACTCCTGATTGTTCCTGAAATCCAGAATGTGAGTGGTACCAATATGTTCCATGTTGTACAACTGTAAATTTATATGTAAACGTCTCCCTAGATTTTATACCATCAAAACTAATACCTGGCACTCCATCCATTTCAGGTGGGAGAATAATTCCATGCCAATGAATAGATGTGTCTTCATTTAAATTGTTTTTTACATTGATCGTTATCTCGTCACCTTCTTTCCATCTTAAAGTAGGACCTGTAATCATTGAATTCACTGCTTTTGCTATTGCTATATTTCCTGTGATATTTACAGCTACTTTTCCTATCTCTAAATTAAATACTCTTCCACTTAATTCTTGTGTTGCTACTCTTTTTGGAATAGGCAAGGATGCATGTAGTGAAGTTACAGCAGATGCAAGAAAACTAGATGCGACTACACCTTTTACAAAATGTCTTCTTGATAATTTAGTTTGTGTTTTCATAATAAATTCCTCTATGTATATAAAGAAATTGTACTAAGTCTTTGTGAGAGGTTTGTGAGAAGTTTACAAAGATAATTTTTTTCTTTGTAAAATTTTCATCTCTGTCTCTAAATGACAGAGAGTATAGTCTATTCAATAAAGAATTCTAAATAATACTTTATTTTGTAGTTGGAAATCCACTTTTAGACCAGTTTTTTAGTCCTTTTTTTAGATATTTTACATTAGTAAATCCTAGGTCTTTTAGTCTACTAGCAGCAAATACAGATCTAGGTTCTAGAGCACAATACACTATAAGTTCATCACTCTTTTTATATTTTTTCAAAATTAATTTTGGATATTTAATTTCTAAAAATCCTCTTGAAATTTCTACAAGATTTTTTGCTTTTATAGAACCTTTTTTCCATTCATTAGGATCTCGAACATCAATAAAAACTACATTATCATTACCTGTTAATTTACTAGCTTCTTCTGCTGTAATACCATTCACTTTAGTCTTTGCATCACTTAACAATATTTTTACTTCACCCGTTAATGTAGGTCCTGCATATAGTAATGAACTGAGAGCCATTACTAATATTATTATTCCTTTTTTCATATATACTCCTTTAGAATAGTATATTGTAGCTAAACAATAATTAATTTACATAAATCCAGCTTGCTACATTGAATTATTGCTTCAAACCATTTCTAAGAATTACTTCAAAATCCTCAGCAGGAATAGGCTTTGAGTAATAATATCCTTGAATATTTTCACAGCCATTTTCAACCAAAAAGTCTTTTTGCTCTTTAGTTTCAACACCTTCTGCAATTACTTTTAGGTTTAAACTTTTAGCAAGTGCTATAACTGCTTTTGTTATTCCCACATCTTCTTCATCGTCTGGTAAATCTTTTATAAATGCTTGGTCTATTTTTAATTTATCAATAGGTAGTCTTTTTAAATATGTTAAAGATGAATACCCTGTCCCAAAGTCATCTACTGCTAATTCTATTCCTAAGTCATTGATTTGTTGAAGTATTTTGATGGCTTCTTCAGGATTTGTCATAATCTGACCCTCTGTAACTTCTAGTGCAATCCACTCTGCTTTACAACCTGTTTCTTTCATAAGATTTTCAAACATCTCTATAAAATCTGTTTGTTGAAGTTGTTTTACTGCTAAGTTCATAGCAAGTACCCCAGGATTTAATCCAGCTTTATACCATTGAGTTATTTGAGTCATAGCTGTTCTCATAACAATTCTATCTAGTTCAACTATTATTCCTGTTGACTCTGCTAAAGGAATAAACTTATCAGGAGAGTCTAGTCCCATAATGGGATGTTTCCATCTTACTAGTGCTTCCATCCCTATAAGCTTATTTGTAATTCCATTTACCTGAGGTTGGAGATAAACTACAAACTCTTCATTTTTAAGCGCTTCTCTTAGGCTTGTCTCCATTACAACTCTCTCAAATGCAAGTTCAGTCATACTAGCGTTATAGTATTGGTAATTATTTCTTCCTTCATCTTTTGCTTTATACATTGCAGAATCCGCAAATTTTAAAAGATTTTGAGTAGATGCTCCGTCATCTGGATATATACTTATACCTATACTGCTTGAAACATACAAAATATTATCATTGACATTCATAGCTTTGGATAAAATATCTAGTATTTTCGTTGCGATTAAAGAGGCATCTTGAATTTGATCTAAATCTTCTAGAATAACTGTAAATTCATCACCACCAAGTCTTGCAATTGTATCTTCATCCCTTATTGTTTCTTCTAGTCGAGAAGTAACTGTTTTCAAAATTTCATCACCAACTGCATGTCCTAGTGAATCATTTATCTCTTTAAAGTGGTCTAAGTCTATAAAGAGTAATGCAAACTTTAAATGATTTCTTTTCCCTTTTTCTATTGCTTGCTTGAGTCTATCATTAAAAAGAACTCTATTTGGTAGTCCAGTTAGTGCATCATGGTGTGCTTGATGGTTTAGAATATTTTTTTGTTTCCTTAATTCACCTTGGACTTCAAGATGTTCTGTAATATCTCTTGCAGATTCAATAATACCTATACAATTTTGGTCTTTATCAAATAATGGAGTCGCAGAAAGTTCTATGTATCGGTTATCCCCATCTTTTGTATTATGGTTGTGTATTACTGTTGTATGTTTTTTTGAATCTAATACATCTCGCAGAGGACATGGATGTGCAAATCCATCACATGGAGTAACACGCTGATGGGATATTTCATAACACTTTGGATGTTCTGGGTCTGCTATTACTAAATATTTAGAGTTCTCTTTTAAAGTACTATTCATCAGTTCAATTGTATAGTCTTTTTTTATCACCATAATTGGATCATCCACACCATCTATAATTGATTGATAATATTTTGCTTCTTCTTGTCTTTTATTTTCTAAACGTTGTCTCTCTATCTCGTTTGCAACCTGATTAGCAAAAAGCTTCATAATTGAAGTAACAAAATCAGAATCGCTTATAGGTTCACGATACAAAGCTACGATTGCACCAAAGGTTTCTTCTTTGTCATTAAAAAGAGGTATTCCCGCATACCCTTCAATCTTGAGATTTACTAAATCTTTGTCAGAAGGAAAAAGTTTTGCAACAGCTCGTTCGTATACAGCTACTTTTCCATCATAAACATTTTCGCAGGGTGTGCTTTTAAGTGTATATTCAAAGCCATCCTCTATTGCTCCATCCATACAGTGAGAAAGAGTTTTAACAAGAAAATGCCCATCTTGAATCTCACCTATAAATACGTGGTTAGCTTCTAATGTTTTAGCCAATTGTAAAACAATAGCATCCATAAATGGAATATTATTTTTTTGATACATTGCTGCAATAATATCTCTAATACTTTTTTCTTCTTTAGTTATCAAAGGTTCTTTAAGCATCTTATAACTCCTCAATTTTACGATGATATTATATCATTTTAAAAATTGTGTACTATGGGGTTCTATATTAAGGCTAAATCAATGCCGTGAGTGTCATTAATTTAATCTATGTATGCAAGGTGGGGAGAATTATATTCTTAGTTTAAAGATAAGAATTTTTTTGTTATTTCAACATTAAGTCCAGCTTTAGAGCAAGCTATTTCAATATTTTCGTGATTATCTAACAGTCTTAAAAGTACTTTTACTTTTTCTGTCTGTTTTATGTTTCTAATTGACATTTGTTTCCTTTTGTTTTAAATTTTAATTAAATCATTTAACAATAGGGGAATAACAAGTTGAGAGGTTCTAAAAAATGTTTAATGTTGCTTACTGATACGAAGATATAAGTCTAGTTAAATTGTTTAAAAAATATTGTTATAAAACCTATAAATAAAGGATTTAGTATTTTGGTTGCGGAAGCAAGATTTGAACTTGCGACCTTCGGGTTATGAGCCCGACGAGCTACCGAACTGCTCTATTCCGCGACATCTGTAAGATTAAATCAAGATTTTTAAAAGTGAAGTAAAATTGTTGTAGTTGTTAGTTACATGGTGCGCCCGACACGATTCGAACGTGTGACCGCTGGTACCGCAAACCAGTACTCTATCCAGCTGAGCTACGAGCGCACACCATCTCTATTTTGAGAGGATGAAATTATAGCACTTTTAACTTATAATAATATAAACCTAGAATTAAGATTCCGTTTTTCTTAAGATTTTTTCTATTTCCTTCTCTTGAAGAAATAGTTCATGAGTTCTTCTTACATAAGCATGAAGTATTTTTTTTAAGTCATTATTTCCATCTATATTGAAATCTTTTGCCATATATTGTTCCAAAAAAGGTGCAAAATCATCTTCTACATCAACATCAAAACGACGACCACCTATATGTAAACCTATTTTTTTACTCATATATTTTTAGCCTAAAATACTTTCTATTTTTTCAACTATTTCTTCTATTTCTAAATCTTTCATAACGTTTGCTTCTGTAAGTTTTTCTATCTCAAAGTTTTTTGCTTCATTTTCAGCTTTTAATGTAACTATTTCTGTACGAAAAATTTTATTCTCTTCTTTTAAAGTGTTATAGTTCTGTAATATTAGTGATACTTTATCATTTAATTTATCTAAATTTGTTTGATTTTGCATTAAAAGTCCTATTTATGTTATATGAATATAATTCTATCATAAATAATTATCTTCTAGCAATTTTAATAATAGTTCTAGGACGAGTTTTAAAAGTATGCCAAAGTTATAGAAGCTACTTAGCTTCTATAACTTTTCTTAGTTCATCTTCTGAGCTGATTGTTATGATTTTTGTGATTGATTTATCATCAATATATGCAACTACAATTTTTTCTAAATT
>JAFLJZ010000092.1 GCA_022712775.1 Sulfurimonas sp. | reverse complement strand
ACCTGGGAGTACGGGATGCCTCAAGAGACTCTAGCCGTCCTCGAAGTATCTGTATCACTTCATTTCTTTGCTCATTCTCATACTCATTTACATACTTATCTAATCCAAGAAAATAGGCAATACTATCATCACTAAACCCTCTCATCGTACCAATAAAATCACGCTGACCGTTGAGCCGGATTAGTACCTTAAGCATCCAAGGTTCAACGATCTCTTTGGATGCTTTGTCTATATAAAGGTTGGGATTGCCTGTGGCTCCTCTTCTGTGCTTTCTCATGATAGCTCCTGTTTTGTGAGTTATCAGAGTATATATTAGTGTATGGACAGCTTTATGTCTGGTCTGTACTTTTAAATAGTATTGTTTATAAAACCTTATAATCTAACATATTTTATAATGTTTATCGCTGTAGCGACGTTTAGAGACCATTTGTAAGTCACTTAGAATATAAAACCTTATAAAACATGCCAACATGGAATGTTTTATAATGAAAAGAAGATAATGTGAATGCTGCTTTAATAAAACTTTGTTAAACTTATAAAAACTATTAAAAAAGGTTATTTATGAAAAGCATTACATTCCTAGTGAGCATTCTTGCTGCACTTCTCTTTGTTGGGTGTACCGACAGTTCAACAGCTACACCAAAGAGCAGTAAAACTCATTTTCAAACTGTACCTGCTGGGCAGGCTACACTGGTACAAACAGGGAAAGATAAAGAGTCTTGTGTCATTTGCGGTATGAACCTGCCGACATTTTACAAAACAAGTCATGCGGCAGAGACAAAAACAGGTACTAAAAGACAGTACTGTTCAATACATTGTGTCGTAGAGGACAATGAGATCAATAAAACAGATCTTGTAAATGTAAAAGTCGTAGATACCAATAGCCTTAAATTCATCTCTGTCTACAAAGTATTTTATGTGGTAGGAAGCTCCAAGCCAGGCACTATGACTCGCACCAGCAAGTATGCCTTTGCTAAAAAGTCTGAAGCGGAGGCTTTCGCTAAAGAATTTGGTGGTAAAGTAATGAACTTTAATGATACCTATACTGTATCTATGAAAGATTCTTACAGATAAAACCAGATCTCCATAGATGCGATCTAATGTAAAGCATTGGATCGTATCACTTATTACACTAAATTCATCTTACCTAATATACTCTCACGTTTAGTTCACATTGTTATTGTATACTTTATATGAATAAATTATAGGAGCGAATCATGAAACAAATTTTAATTGTTCTTATCACACTCTCTTTTCTACACGCCAATGCCTTACTGGAGAAGGTAGACAGAAATCTGCAACCCGTATCCAGCGAAAGTTACAAAAAACTTATCAACATCGAACCCAATGGCAGCAAAAAAGAGTTTCTACTCTACCAGGCAAAAAAAGGGAAAGAGAAAATGGTCTCTCTTTTCTTAGAACCGGAGAGTGAAAAAGGAAGGGCAACACTGAGACTTGGTGACAATATGTGGCTCTACATCCCCAATGTCGGTAGACCCATCCGTATCGCTTCCATGCAGTCTGTGGTAGGTGGTGTGTTTAACAACAGTGATATCATGAGACTTGATTTTTCTGCGGAGTACAAAGTCACTGAACAAAAAGAGAGTAGCAGTGAATATACGCTGACTTTAAAAGCAAGAAATGATACGGTTGCCTATGATAAGCTCATTATGACCGTAGATAAAAAAAGTATCACGCCTAAAAAGGTGGTCTGCTACGCTTCGACGGGTATGCTTATCAAAACACTTACCTATAAAAACATTAAAAAGTTTGCACCAGGTATTGTAAGGCCTGCTGTGGTAGAGACGGTAAGCCCATTCTACAAAGGGTACAAATCTATCATGGTATATGGCAAGATCACACCAAAATCTTTTGCAAATGAAGTCTTTACCCTTGATAATATATCGAAAGTCGGCACACTGCGAAGATGACACGCTCACTTCTTACTCTTTTACTTCTGTGTACTGTAGGTACGAATGCTGATGAGTATGACTTTGATATGGAGAGTATTGAAACAAAAAGTTTTGAATACTCAGGGTATCTTCGTGCTGAATATAAATACCAAAATCTTAATCAGGATTCCCCTCTCTATATGTTGCTAGATAGAGATGAGAGCTCTCAAAATACTTTTTTAAATGAAGCACTGTTTCGTTTCACCCACTATAAAGATGACTTTAAACTCATCGGTGCCCTCTCTGTGAGATATGCCAATGTTGATGGTGTAGATGAGAGTCTCTTTACTGCATATCAACTCTATGCCCACAACACACTCTCCATCAATCACTCCATAGACGTAGGTAAAAAAACACTCAAGTGGGGGAAAGGATACTTCTTTAATCCCGCTGCTTTTCTTGACAGACCCAAGGACCCGACACAACCGGAAAATGCCTATGAAGGCTATGTGATGGCTAACTATGCTTACAATAAAAGCTTTGATGGCGATCTGAAAAACCTGAAGCTTGATCTCATTTATATGCCAACCACCTCTGAGGTCAATGATGATTTTTATCATGGACAGTCAACCAACCTGGCGATGAAACTCTATCTGCTTTATCTTGATACCGATATAGAGTTCATCTATCTTTACAGTGATGAACAAAAAGACAAAATAGGTTTTACCTTCTCAAAAAAC
>JAFLJZ010000091.1 GCA_022712775.1 Sulfurimonas sp. | reverse complement strand
ATGCTTCTGGCGAAGACATTTTAAGTAAGTTAGAAGAGACGAGAGGTTAAATAGAAAAATTATATCGCTAATTCTTATATCAAGTCAATCGATAATAATTATGCTAGTATTTTAAATGTCAAATAAAATATCCCTAGACGATTATCTAGAAAATTCAAACTCTCATTGTTTTAGATGTATCAAAGCACCTGGCGAAAAGCTTAATCCAGAAGTAAGAAAAAAGATTAAAAGAACAATAACTACTGTTATAGGTAGAGATATGACAAATGAAGAATATAATATATTTCAAGTGTTTACGGGTATCAAAAAAGAAGCTAGGATGTATGGTATTCGCATTCATGTAGGAACTTCTGAATTTGGAATGATTCACACACTAGAAAGACACTTCCGTGAGAATGGTGAAAAGAATGGTGGTAAAATCGACTACATTGACATTATTAAAATACCAACTATATTAAAAACTATAACACCTCTTTTTGTTAATTATAAATATGTTTATACATATGAAGAAGATGGACGAAAACTAATACTTGTAAAATATAAGTTTAAAGAAAGATGGTGGCTAAAAACACTATATAGTAGCGATAAATCATAAGAGAAATGGGCTTCATTATGAAGGCTCTTTAAATCAAACATCCTAATCGATGTGATACACTGGCAATAGAAACCAGAACATCTCTCTTATGCAGAAGCTCTATTAACTATGATTATATCATAAAATAATTAAATTGTCTATATTGAAAAATTGAACTTCAAATTTAAATGTTAGATATTCAGCAGATGATAACTTTTTACGAAGGGAGATCTGGAAAGGAACAAGGTGAGGGACCCTTTACTACATTGGAAAAATAATTATAAATTTTTCATGCGGCTTGTTCTTTTCAAATTACTGATTAATAATTATTTATCACTGATAGCTATTAAAGGGCTGCGTTAGCAGCTAAGATTAATTATCCCATCTGCCAATCTCTCCTTTTAAAATTTTAATGATACGCATTTGTTCAAGATCTTCTGTAGTTTCTTTAATATCTCCAATACCTACTAAATTATCAAGAGGTGCTTCATTTTGATATCTAAAATATTTAATAATATATTTTAAGTCATCAAAATTGACAGGTAGGTATTTACCGTCTTTTAATAGGTGTTTGCCGTCTTTTAAATGGAATATATACATAGATATTTTGTTTCCTAACTTTATATCAACTACATTTGCAGTAAATATATCTGAATTAAACAATTCACTTTTTAAGTATTTAAGCGTTATTTCTCTAGCATGCTCTTTTGCTTGTAGATATATATGATCGTTGCTGTCATCTAGTTGTGAAATATTATCTATTGTTTCTTGATACTTGTTTTTGTTAGTATTAGTCATTGAAATAACTATAAATTCAACTTTTTTACTTTTATAGAAGTTTTCATAATCATACTCAAAAATTAAACCAAATTTTGCACACTCCCTTTGTAAAGGGAGTAACACTCGCTTTTTAAATGAATTGAAATTTTTATATTGAAGTTTGTCAATTGATAAAAACTCTTTCAAATTTTCAACATTGATTTTTATATCATTATTTCTCATACTTTTCCCATCAGTAAATTTTGTAAAATAACTTATATATTCAAAAAACTTAGGAGTATATTTACAAACTGCTTTTTGTGCAATAGATAACTTTACTGTCGTATATCTTTTATCATCTTCCCTGATTTTCACTAATTGGTGCATCTCCTTTGTGATAGAAAACTCTACATATTTGTATTTTGGATTAATATAAATTGTGCCAAAGATAGGGATAGAATAGCTTCCGGGTTCCAATCTTTTTGTTTTAACAATATTGTTAAGTATATTTACTTTAATAGATTTTGATTCTAGCTTTAAGATTTTTTCACATAGCTCTTCATTCGTAGTGTTTTTTTCCTTGTTACCCAAAAATTTATTTAATTCTTTAATATAGATTCTGCATTTACTAGAATAGCTATGAGTATAAACTCTTTTAACCAAATAAAAATATAAGTTGAAAATATTTTGTTCGAGGAGAGTGTTTATTCCATTTTGTGAGCAAGTAAAAAGTGACTTTTTTTTATAAATAACTCTATCTTTTATTTTTTCCATCTTCACACCTTTTTTCATTTACAACAAATAAAACGATGCAGATGCTAAAATAGCTTCTATCTGATTATATTTGTTTCTCCGAAAAAATTTGTAAAGATGAAGTTCACCTTTTATGATGTAAGTATGACATATATTTTGATGTTTGCGCCACTTTTAGTGAAGTTTTAATTCAAATTAAATATAGGTACTTACAAGAATTATTTATTTCCATATCTGTCGCAATAGGGGTACTTTTAATTACCTATACAGATATATCAGATTCAGCATCTGTTGCATTAAGATATATTTAAGAACCTTTATAGCCTCCTATTTTACTTTGTTCTCGGGGATTTTAAATATTAAAAAACCTCGATATAACTCTTGATCTATATTATTGGTTGTACATTAATCGATGTTTTTAGGTGGACAACCACTTCAATGAATGCAATTTTATATAATCAACTTAATATATTTAATTTTAAATACTGCTATCGCAGTAGGGTACAAAAAGAGAGTGTATTACTTGTTTGGATAGATAAGAGTATTTTCTTTGAGTACTAAATAAGATTATACTGGCTGCGTAAGCAGTGGAAAAGAAAATGGGCTAAGCTATTTAGGAATAAGAGATAGGACTACACATTATGCACAGTCCAGAATTTTTTGAACCCAATAATACGCTGGAACAATAATTATACTTTTATCAATCATCTCTCTTTCAGATTTATGATACA
>JAFLJZ010000090.1 GCA_022712775.1 Sulfurimonas sp. | reverse complement strand
AAGGAACTATAGTATAGCCATCACGCGTAGTCATTTTAAGCATTTTTTCTAACTGTTTTTTATGAAGAAGTAATTTTCTACTCCCGCGCTCTTCATGTCCATAAAAACGGTGTGTTGTATCTAATCTTCCTATGTGTGCATTAAATAAAAAAGCTTCTTTGCCTACAAAACGGATAAAACTATCTTTGAGGTTCACTCGTTTTGCACGAATACCCTTAACCTCACTTCCAGCCAAAACCATCCCAGCTTCAAACTTCTCTTCTATAAAAAAATCATGATAGGCTTTTTTATTTTTTGCTATTGTTTCGCCCATCTTTGTTCCTTTTTATTTTTGTAATTATATCTGTATTTTATTTATTAAGTTTGTCTACGCTTTTTAAAGCTTTCTTATTATCGGTATTTAATTTTCTCTCTACTTTTTTAACATCATCTTGAGGAGGAAGGTCTTCAGGTGTTATACCACGAGATATAAGAGTGTTTCTTACTGTTTTATTATTAGTTACATGTTCATCTGAGATTTTACCTTGAGTTTTCATGTTATTTTCTCTTGCATTATGTATTGTTATTTCTGTTGCAAAATCTTTGGCTTTGAGTAATATTGTTGGCATAAAATCAGCCAAAGGTTTTGTATCTTTGATTTTATACTTAACTTTCATTTGTGCTGTTGTATGATTAAAGAGTGCTTTATCCCCTTTACTTCGTATAATCCCAAAGTTTTCATTTCCACCAGTTTGTTCATAGATTACTTCCGAGAGCTCTTTCTCTGTTTGTCCTAACTTTTGTCTCGCTTGAACTCTTTCAGATTCTAACATTCTTTGTTCGATAAGTTCTGCTTTTCTAGTTTGTATAGCAAAATATGTTTGAGCAAAAGCTATTTGCTCTTTTTTACTATCTCCATTCTGTGCGATAAGATAACAAGCAAATCTTGTTAGAATTAAATCATCTACTTCTCTTATAGCCCCTTTCGGTAATTCTATCGTTTTCCCGACTTCAGCAAAATGATTATCTATCCCATGTCCGCTAACCTCACAAGCTGTTTTAGCTTTAAAAAGTACATTTTTAAAATTATCCCATTTTGAGTAACCTAAAAGATGTTGTAAATCCCTAGCTAACCAAAATTCAATATTTTCATCAGTTTCATTTACAAATGATTCAAAGTCGGAAGTTAGGGTTTGAATAGTGCTAGCAGTCATAATTAAGCCTTTTTATTTATACTAACACATTTAGAGAGTTTGATTATAATATATGACAATTTGTAATAATACAAGATTACTTTCTTGTGTCTTTTCTATTTCCCACCAATTAATTACATTTTATCTAATAATTCTTTTCTCTTTTTATCGTACTCAGCATCAGTAATTAAAGCATCTTCATATAGTTTTTTAAGTTTTGTAAACTTCTCATTTACATTATCTTTGACTTCTACTTTTTGTATAGTTGCTTTAGGTGATGGAGCCATTGTCTTTTTACTTTGCGATGCTAATAACTCTTCTATAATTGGTTTCATTTTACTTTCTACACTTGCCCATTTACTGAGGTCAAAACCACCTCCACCTGTTAAATGATACTCTGCATAACCTATTTTTTGTCGCTCTTTATATAAAGTAATTTCAGCGTGTGATAAATAAGGTGTAATATCCCATGAACGAAGAGCTGTGTATTTCATATCAACAAGACAATCATTTGGTAATGTATTACCATTGTATACTTCTGTAGATATTCCCCAATCATTAAATACATTTTCTATTACAGGAACAAACTCAGTCACTATGACCTTAGGATTATTTTGAATACATACATGAGATAATGTATGTATATTATCCACTACATTCACGACTTTAGTGCTGCAACCACTTGATAATACAAGCATAAAAAATAATGCTGTACTTGATAATATTTTCTTCATATTAACTCCATCTAATCTTCTTTAACCCTAAAAAAACTGCTACCACTCCCACTAAAGTGCCAGCCTTGTTCGTAGTTCTCTTTTAAATCATGGTACTCTTGCATTGCAGGGGCGAACAAGTCGTTTGCTTCAGTTGTATCCATCGTTTGTAATATATCTTTGGAAAATGTATCTTTGAGTTCTTGTGTTTTAAATCCGTCTATTGGGTTATAAAAATCTGCTCTGTATGTTTGGTACACTTTTGGGGTGCTTATTTCTACTTTTGGAGTAAATACTTCAAAGTCTAAACACTCTTCTTTGAACTCTTCTACCACTTCGCCGATTCCACTTACATTTGCACTATCGTATCCATAGATGAAAAATGGAACATCCGCACCTACTTCTAAACCTATAGTTGCTAGTTCATTTAAACTAAGACCTAAATGGAGTACTTCGTTACACATTTTAAGATAGGTCGCTGCATCAGAACTTCCACCACCTAAACCTGCAAAGGCTGGAATATTTTTTTCGACCTTTACACCATGTGTACGCATAAGTTGTTCTAGGGCTTGTGATTCTGTAGCTTTTTTTAATGCAAAGTATGCTTTATAAATAGTGTTTTGTTCTGTAGTACATGAAAAATCACCTAAAATACAAAAACTCTCAGATTTTACATCGTATTCATCTTTATTTACAAAACAAAGTTCATCATACAGTGTATTTACACGCATAAACCTTGAGATAATTTCATGGTAGTCACCGCGTAAACCAGTGATTTTTAAAAATATATTGACTTTAGCATACGCCTTATATACTTTCATGATTCTCTTTATTTTCCGATAAGTTTACTTAATTGATTTAGCGTATCTTTATCAACATTCTTAGATGCTGCAATATTTGCTTCTTTTACATCTTCTAAAAGTTCACTTCTCATGATACTTACATCGCGCGGGGCATCTATACCAAACTTCACAATACCTTTTTCTATAGATATAACCTTGATTGTTATATCGTTCCCAATGACTATTGATTCATCTAGTTTTCTAGCGAGTACTAACATGTGTCTATCCTGCCTAATTCATAGTTTACTGTATTATCTTGTAGTGTTATTATAGAAATATTATCCCCGTTATCAAGCCAATATGTTCCATTTTCTTTTATCTTTAAATCTTCTATAGCAAGAACTCTTCCATATTTGATATTTTCACTCTCTCCTGTGTAAAAATTCAAAGGAATATTGAGCGATTTTTTAATATCAAGTACTTTTTCATTTTCATACACAAATTTTCCCTCGTTTAATCGCTCTAAGGCACTTAAACTCCCAAACTCAACTCCTAATCTCTGTGCTATGATTCTACCAAGAGAACGAATGTATGTCCCCTCTGAAACAGTAGCTTCAAATGTCACAAAGGGATGTACATAATGAATAAGCTTAATCTCATGGATAGTTGAGTTTATTTTGTTGAGTGAAAATTCCACTCCAGCCCTTGCTAAATCATAGGCTCTTTTTCCGTTAATACGCTTTGCACTAAAAATAGGTGGCTCGTATTCTAAATCACCTTGTAATAATTCTACTGCTTCTTTGACCTTAGAATCTTCGAGTTCATCCAAAATATCTACCTGTGTTATCATCTCTGTATCTAAAGAATCGGAGTTAGCTCCTAACCATAAAGTAGCTCGGTAGGATTTTGGGGTCTTATCCAAAAAGCGAAAAAGCTTTGTATGCGAACCCATACCGATGATAAGTACACCCTTAGCAAAAGGGTCAAGCGTACCTGTAAAACCTGCTTTTTTATTCTTGTACTTGCGTTTGAGCTTAGAGAGATAAATATTTGAACTCATCCCAGTTGGTTTGTAAGCTACGAATAATCTATTCGCTGAATGCACGTCTATAACCTTTCTATAAAAGAAGCGAGAATCTCTTTTTTGTTTCCTGCAAAATTTATACTGAGCTTGAACTCTCTGCCAGATTTACTCACACCAGTTACACGACCTGTTCCAAAGATTTTATGTCGTACTAAATCACCCTTTTTAAAGGCTGTATTTTTTTCAACGATTAAAGAGCCTTCACATAATCCTGCTTCGTTGAAAAATCTACTTTTTTGTAACTCACTTCTACGACCTTTGTAGAATCTACTTGAGGCATGAGAGAGTGTTAGTGTTTCTTTTGCTCGGGTAAATGAAACATATCCTAAACGGCGTTCCTCTTCTAAGTCACTTCCATCACCATTTAAAGGTAAGAAACCTTCTTCCAAACCTATGAGAAAAACATGTTCAAACTCAAGACCCTTCGAAGCATGAATACTCATCATATAGATACTTTCACCCTCAACTTGGTCTTGTTCACTTTGAAGTGTAAGTTCATTTAAAAATTCATCAAGCCCTGATGCGGGGCTCTTTTTCACGAAATCACGAAACAATCCATAAAACTCATCCATATTTCGAACTCTATCTTCCTCGTCTTGCATCCCTTTATATATATCTTTTAAGTGAAATGTATCTTCTAAGGTATCTATAAACTCATAACTGGATTCTGACGCATCCTTAGATACTTTTTCTATATTTTTTATAAACTTTTTAAGTGTCGAAGCATTCTTTTTTCTTACCAATGCTTCTAGTTCTGCTAAAGAAGATTTTTTAATAAACTCAAAAATAGATTTTTCGCTTGACAGAGCTGCAAGTTCAATCTTTTCTATACTTGCTTTTCCTAAACCACGTTTAGGCTTATTTACAATTCTTTTAAAAGAAAAATCATCATGAAAGTTTGTAACCACTCGTATATATGAGATTAAGTCTTTAATCTCAGCTCTATCGTAAAAACGCTGTCCACCAACAAGTTTATATGAGATTCCTGAACGGTTTAAACCTTCTTCTATAGAGCGTGATAAAACATTTACACGGTAAAGAATCGCTATATCATTTGCAGATACACCCGATTCCATAAGCTTGCTTATCTTAGCAGCGATTTTACGTGCTTCTTCATTTTCATCATTTGAGTTAAGAACTGTAACGTCATCTCCACTTCCACGAGTTGCAATTAGTTTTTTACCTAAACGAGAACGATTATGCTCTATTAAAGCATTTGCAACCTTAAGAATCGGGGTACGAGAGCGATAATTTTTTTCAAGTTTAAAAACCTCACAGCCAGTAAAGTCTTGATCAAACTCCATAATATTTCGTATATGCGCACCACGCCAACCATAAATACTTTGGTCATCATCTCCAACAACACAAATATTATTATGCGAAGTACATAATTTTTGGATGAGTTTGAGTTGTAACTCATTTGTATCTTGGTACTCATCAATCATAATGTACTGGTATTTTTGTGAGGTTGTTTTTGCTAACTCCGGGTTTTCATCAAGCAGTTTAAAGGTAAGTGCTATTAAATCATCAAAATCAACAAGATTATTTTCATTAAGATATTTTTCATATTCATCATACACTTTAGCAATCTGCTGGTAGTTATAAAGCTCAGCTTGTTTATATGCTTCATCTGGCAACATTAAAGAGTTTTTATAGCGTGATATTTCACTCGCTATAAGAGGGGTTGGAAGTTCAGAGTTTATTTTTTTAATGATTCTTTTTTTGTCATCTGTATCAATAACAACAAAATTATTTTTACGTCCTAAGAGATGAATGTTAAATTTTAAAAATAGTAAGCCAAATTTATGAAAGGTACAAAGGAGGGGTGGGTAATTAATATTTTCTATCATATCAAGTGAACGCTCACGCATCTCTTTAGCGGCCTTATTTGTAAATGTTAAGGTTAGAGTATTTGAAGGTGGAATTCCAACTTCTTTTATTAAATACGCTAAACGAGAAATAATCGTAGTTGTTTTACCAGAACCAGCTCCTGCTAAAATAAGTACTGGTCCCTCTATCTTTTTTACAGCATTTGATTGTGATTCGTTTAAATTTTGAAAAATTTTATTCATATAGGACTACTTTTTGTAACTATTTTTGTTAATTATGTATATTATAACCTAAATTTTATAAATTATTACAAAACTATTGCTTTAATTATAATTCTGAGTTATACTTTTATTATCAATTGAACTTATAGGAATTATTATGTTAAAAGATTTTGCTAAATTACAAACTTTTCTAATGGTTATAAAAGAGAAGAGTTTTTCTAAAGCATCTGCCAAATTAGGAATATCACAACCTGCCGTTACACAACAAATTAAATTTATCGAAGACTACCTTGATACAAAGATAGTAGAGAGAAAAAAGAACGGAATCTTGTTAACAAAAGAAGGAGAAGACCTCTATAGAATCGCACAAAAACTAGACAAAGCAATTACAAGTAGCGAAAAAGAACTTTTAAAAATCATCAACAAAGACTTTACTTTTGTTATGGGTGCCTCTTTTACAATCGGTAACTATATACTTCCAACATTCCTAGCTGATATCAAGAAGAAAATCAACAATGAAGTGTTTTTAAATGTTGAACTTTCAAGCGATATTATCCAACAACTTGAAGATAAAAAAATTGATATTGCATTAATAGAGTCTCCAATCTTCAAAGAAAACATTGTATATAGAGAATGGGTAGATGATGAGTTAGTGATTTTCTCAAACCAACAACTACCAAAACAACTTAAACATGATGATTTA
>JAFLJZ010000220.1 GCA_022712775.1 Sulfurimonas sp. | reverse complement strand
AAGTGAACCATCACCGTAACCACCAAGAAAAAGAAGTGGAATTACAAATGATATAAAGAACATATTTGCATATTCACCGATGAAGAAAAGACCCCATCGCATACCTGAATACTCAGTACCAAAACCATCAATAATTTCATGGTCATTTGCTATAAGGTGAAATGGTGTACGACCAGTTTCAGCAAATGCTGCAATCCAAAATAAAATAAAAGCTACAAAACCAGCCCCATAAAGATTAAATACTATCCAACCATTTTCAATTTGATAATTATTAAAATCAATCAAAGACAATGAACCAACCATCATAATTGGAACAAGAATTGAAAGACCAGTAACTACTTCATACGAGATAAACACAGCAGCCGCACGAGCAGCAGAAAGTAAAGAAAACTTATTTGCTGAGGCCATACCGCCAAGCAGTGGACCATAAAGACCAATTCCCATAACCCCAAGGATATATAAAATACCGATATTAATATCCGAGATAATTGGACGCACTGTATATCCAAAGAGTGTAAATTCTGGTAAGAATGGAATAGCCGCTGCTGCCATAAATGCTGTAGAAGCAGTAATAACTGGTGCTATTTTAAAGATAGGTGCTACAACATTTGTAGGAATAATATCTTCTTTAGTAAATAGTTTTATACCATCCGCTGCAACTTGCAGTAATCCATAAGGTCCAACATTCATTGGTCCAAGACGGCGTTGCATGAAGGCAAGAACCTTACGCTCAAAATAAGTCCCTATACCAGCGAGTGCTGAAAATATAGTTAGAACGACAACAACTTTTATTATCGTCTCAATTAAATATGCTACTTCCATATATTACACCTTTTGTATCGAAGCTGTTGCAAAACGGTAACCGTCAAACAAAGCCTCTGAATTTAATTTAGAATCAAAATTTGGAATTACTACAATACTACCAGCGATTTTATTATCACTAACTATATTTGCAGTTATTTCACCATTTTCACTTTTAACTCTCACACTATCACCTGCATTAAAGTCAGAACTATTTAAATATTCTTCACTCATGTAGATACCACTTTGCTCATCAAGATTGCTAGTTTTATTTGTAAAATCACTAAACTGTCGTACTGGGTTTGCTGCGTATATCAAAGAACCGTCAAGCGATAAGTCTTCATCAATTTTGGCTACGCTTTCATCTTTAGAAATACTTCTACCCATATTTTTTAGTTTATATCCACGCATCTCTTCACCAGCATTTGTATAATGGTTAGGTAAAGAGTCAAACTCTACTGCGCTAAAACCTTTTCTAGTAGGTAACTCTTTTGTATAATCTACTGTTAATTCTGCTTCAAGACCAAGTGCATTTGCAATATCATTTAAAATATATCCACTATATCCAAGTGCAGCATTTGTAGGATTTACTCTTTTGTTGATAGAAGTAAGGGTCCCCTCTTGCTGATTAATAGCTGGCATATCTAAATCTCCATCACCTAATGCTGATAATGTGAAATCACCTTTAGTATTATATCCTATACTACACTCACCCTCTGTCGAAGATAAGTCATTAATAAGAGATACACCCAAAGTATTTGTAAGTGTCGGAATCATAACAACTGTAAATTTAGAATACTTTTCAATTAGAGCAACAAGTCTTGCACAGTTTTTAGAGTTTGGATGATTATATAAATCAGCTCCAACTACTAAAGAGAAAGTTTCTTTTTTCTTTAAAAACTTCTCAAGTGATTCAGTAAAGTTTTCAGGAGCGCTGAGCATCGTAAGTAGTCTATTGTCATCTACTTCAACTTCTTTAGAAACTTTTTTAGGAACCATCTTCGTTTTTTCAACTTCAACTTCTTCCTCTTCTCCAGTTTCTTCATTCTTCTTCATCTCTTTAACAATCGTAACTACTTTTTCTTTAATAGTTTCTTCGACTGTTATAGTTTTCATCGAGTGAAAAGATGCTAAGTAGTCAACAACATCACAAGGCATTGCCTCTTTATCTCCGAATAAATCAAGTAATAAATACAATGCACTTTCTTCTTGTAATGGCTGATGTTTAATACTCATGATATTTTTACTTAAACCATCTACAATTGGATCAGATACTGGATGAAAATATAATCCTGCACCTTTATTAACAGTAAGTGAGTTATTAAATGCATATCTTGCATTTGGATTATCTGTTTTTAATGCAGTTCCTATTGAAACAAGGAAACCACTTGAAGCCATCTCTTTTAAATCACTTCCATAAAGTCGTGTTCCACTAAGTGAAGAATAATCTGCTAAAAATGTTTGGAATGCTTTTGCTTCATTATTTACAAGTTTATATCCAAATTTATCTTTTAGTTTTTCAAGAATTAATGCTTCTTCATTTGTAATCGTTGAAGTAAACTTAATAGTATCAGCTTTTTTGAAAGCTTCAATAGCTTTGTCAAATGAAGCTTTATCTTTAGTAACATCAGCATTTTGATAATCAAATCCATATCTACCTGCACCACAAAGAGAAACATAGTTCCATTCATTCATAACACGGTAAATTTTATCTTCTGGATTATCAATGCTAGTATGCTTAATATCATAAGAAATTTGACAACCAGCAGAACAATGTCCACATGTAGCAGGAACTTGACTTAACTCCCAAGCATTTGATGTATACATAAACTGCGTATTAACAAGTGCTCCAACTGGACAAACAGCCGCACATTCTCCACACGAAGTACAATCAAGTACATCAGTTGCATTCGTTAAACCAATTACTGACTTGTTAAGTTTGTTCCACATAGCATACGCATCTTTTGGCATCTCTTCTTTATAACTAGCTTCAAGTGCATCACCACCACGAGCAATAGTTGTTAAAGAGTTATCACCAATCATATCCTTACAAACAGTAGTACAACGCTCACAAACGATACAAAGACCCGGATCATAATGTAAGTGTCCCCAATCATGAGAAGTTCTATCTACATCTTTTACTGCGTAAGACTGACTATCTACACCCATTTCTAGTGTATAGTTTTGTAGTTCACATTCACCTGATTGATCACAAACACCACATTGAAGAGGATGATTCACATCGTATACTTCCATAATGGCACGGCGTTCTTTTTCAATGTTTTGGGTTGAAGTACTAATAGACATACCATCTTTACTTTTAGCATTACAAGCATATGCTTGTTTTCCATCAACTTCAACAAGACATATACGGCACGCTAGTGTCGGACTACATCGTGTTAAATAACATATTGCAGGAATAAAAATATCATTCGCACGAGCCGCATTTAAAATAAATGTGCCTTCTTGCGTTTGAATCTCTTTTCCGTCAATATTGATTGTAATATTATTACTCATTAGTTACTCTCACTATTTTGGATTTTTCAAATTTATACTTACCAGAATCGACTGCTATATCAAATGTTGGGTTAAGTGCTATTGTTCCCTTTAAATCTTCGTCTAATTTAAACTCTCTTAGTATAGTTTTGGAGCCAAATGTAATCTCTATTCTATCTCCATCAGAAATTTTTGCAGCTTGTGCAAACTGTGCGGAACCTCTTAAAGTTGTATCACGTTCAAGTTGCGAAGTAGTATTTGTATATGCGTTAAACTGTAAAACTGGATTAGAGTGATAAATCACAGTTGAATTAAATTCTGGTAAGTCTTGTATAGAATCAAGTTTTCCAGTCATCTTACAAGTAACTTCATCAAGAAGATAGCCTCTATCATCATCTCCATGTGGAGTTAAAAAGTTTTCAAGTGAATCAAAGTCAATCGCTTTAAATCCAGCTTTAGAATCAAGAAGTTTTGTACAATCAATAGTATTTTTATGTCTAATTCCACAAGCCTTGAGAATATCATTTAATGTATACCCATTAAACTCAAGTGCTGCATTTGTTGGAACTACACGGTTATCTATACTTACAAAAGTTCCCTCTTGGCTGTTTAATGAAGGAATAGAAAGATTTGCAAATTCTAAGGACGAAATCACAAAGTTTCCATGTGCGTTATAACCAACAACATCAATAGTAACTTCATCCACATCTAAGTCATTTATAAGTGAAACACCCAGTGTATTTACTTCCGATGGAACTACCACTAAAGAAAATTCACTATATTTTTCAATAAGTGCTGCAAGTTTTGCAATATTTTGTGCACATGGATGCGCAATAATATCAGAACCTATAATTAAAATACGGTTTTTTGCACGAGAAAAAGATTGCATCATTGATGAAACTTCTTCTTCTCCTATATTACTCTCAGCACCTAAATAACCTAAGTCTAAACCATCAAAAAATGCTCTCTCGGTTTCTTCTAAATCTGCATCTTTTAAAATTTCATTCGCTAAAAGAGCCATCACACCCTCTTCTGAACCAGCTTCATACTTCATCAGTTGTGTAGCTGTATTTTTCATAAGAGAATCTTCTATCGGATGTGCATAAACTATTTTTGCACCATTATGACGAGACGCTGTAGTTAGAGCGTATCTCACAGCTGGATTATCCGTTGCGATTCTAGAACCAATAATAATCACCGCATGAGATTGTTTAATCGCATCAAGTGAACCACTATAATGTTTTTTACCACTTACACTTGAATAAGAAGACATAAATGAAGCAAAAAGACGAGCATCTTCATTGAAAAGCTTCATTCCAAATTTAGATTTTAACTCGCCTAACATATATGCTTCTTCATTTGTAATCATCGAAGAAAAACGAATAGCTTTAGCTTCTTTGATTGCTTCTACAGCTTTGTTTAACTCAGCTTGATTTTTTTCAGATTTATTATCAAAGTCAAAACCAAAACGACCAGCTCCACAAAGATTAGTAAATTCAAAGTTGTTTTTCACTCTATAAATTGTTCTGTCACCATTGATTCCAGCTTCTCTTGTTTCATACTCTAATGAACAACCACCTGAACAATGTGCACAAGTAGCAGGGACACGAGATAATTCCCATGCATTTGCAGTATATTGGAAATCCGAACTTACAAGTGCTCCAACTGGACAAACAGCGATACATTCACCACAGAAAGTACAATCAAGTGTATCGTTATTTTTAGGAATGATAGTTGAACTATATCCACCAAACTTAACATCAATAGCATCATCACCAATCACTTCATTACAAACATGTACACATTTTTCACATAAAATACAAAGAGCAGGGTCATAATTAATCATTCCCCAGTTTTCTATCTTGCGAGATATATCTTTTGCAGCAAAGTTTTGTTGACCTACATTAAACTCTAAAGTTTTGTTTTGTAAATCACACTCACCAGACTTATCACATACACCACATTCAAGAGGATGATTTACATCATAAAGCTTCATAATATTTGTACGTTCATGTTCTAGTTTATTTGAGTTAGTTGTAATTTCAACACCCTCTGTTGGAGGAGTATTACAAGAAAGCACAAATCCTTCAAGCCCCTCAGCCTCTACAACACACATACGACACGACGCACATGGTGTAGTTTTTGAGATATAACACATAGTAGGAATGTAGATACTATTTTTACGCGCTACTTGAAGAATAGTTTCGCCTTTTTGAGCTTCTACACTTTTTCCATCAATTGTAAAATTAATAATTTTATCCATATGACCCTCCTACGCTTGAACCATAGCGATGTAATAACAACGCATACAACGGTCAGCTTCACTCATAGCTTCATCTTGTGTGAAACCTAAGTTAACTTCTTCATTGTTATGTTTTCTAAAATCTGCATCTAAAACTGTACTATGCTCACGTTTAAGTCCAGGTAACCATCCAGTGATTTTTTCTTTCTTGTTATATACCTTTAACTTCATAAGATGATCTTCCATAATCTCATCATCAGTTAAGGTAACTTCTTTTGTATGAATGTATCTACTCATAACTGAAGCTGCGCGTTTAGCTTGACCAACTGCATTTACAATTGTCATTGGACCATACTCACAATCTCCAGCTGTAAAGATACCATCGCGTGAAGTCATATAATCTTTACCATTTGTAAGAAGTGTTCCCCATGATGTCATAGCAAATTCCCATTCTTCAGGCAAGTGAGAAAATTCAGGAGCTTGTGAAACAGCTGGTATAAGATAATCAACATCAATAACTTCTGATGCTCCTTCAATTTTTACAAGTTGTGCACGACCACCATCAGGGTCAGGAACAAGTTCAAACTTATCAACAAGAAGCGACTTAAGTACATCATTCTCGTCATTCATAGTATTAACTGCTGAGTGGAACATAAATTCTACGCCCTCTTCAACAGCTTCGTGGTACTCTTCATAGGTAGTATTACGAATAATTGTTTTTTCATCACGACGATAAATCATAATTACCCGCGTAGCTCCTGCTCTAATTGAACAACGAACAACATCCATAGATGTAAAACCACCACCAACACAGGCAATAGTTTTACCTGTTAAATCAACAAAGTCAGCATCTATTGCGTACTCTTTTTTCTGAGCTTGTGTAAGTTTAATATCAAACTTTTCATAAAGATTTACACGATCAAGAAAATCAATAGCTCCCCAATAACCCTCTATCTCAGGTCTTTCATTATCACATCGTACTTTTTTAGAAAGTCTTGTACCTGATGCAATCATAGTCGCATCATAATCTTTCTCAAATGTACGCATATCATCAGCACTTACTTTATGATTCATAATAAAATTTACGCCCATATCTTTTACACATTCGATATCTTTAAGATACTTTTCCCATGGCATACGGTACTCTGGAACACCAACTGTTACTTCACCGCCAAGAACAGGTAGTTCTTCATAACAATCAACTTCCACACCATCAGCAGCAAGATAATACGCAGCTGTTAATCCAGCAGGACCAGCACCAATAATAGCTACTTTTTTACCATTACTTGGCTGCTTTTGCATTGGATGGAAAAAGTCATATCCGTGATCAGTTTCCCAATCAGCACCTAAACGCTTCAGTGCCATAATCGAGATAGGCTCATCAAGATTTGATCTTCTACACGCATCTTCACATGGGTGTGGACACACACGACCACAAACATGAGCAAGAGGCATTGTTTGTCTTGTTGCTTGGAGAGAATCATCAAAGCGTAAATCTCTTACACCCTCAATATATCCAGGAATATCAACATGCGATGGACACGCATCAGTACATGGTGCAGTTATTTTAGCAATGTATCCAATAGTTTCATCATAATGTTTTGATTTTGTTTGGTTATTAATGGCATCCATAAAAACATCATCAAAATGTTCCATTAAATCTAGTATAGGATTTGGAACAGTTTTTCCAATCTCACACTTTGAAGTAACTTGCATACTTTTACCAATCTCTTTTAAGTGGTCTAAATCAGATACAGCACCCGCGCCGCGCGCAATTTTATCCAGAGTATCATAAAGAATTTGTCCACCCCATCTACCAGGTGCACATCTTCCACATGCTTCAGAATAAACTTGATATTGTGCAGCATATTCCATCGCTAAACGGATAACAACTACATCTGCGTCAAATAATGCAACACCATCCCAACCTATAAAGGCACGAGAATCACGGTGATCATCATATGTAGCAGGCAAATTGTAAGCTGATTCCTCCCACTCTTCTTCTGGTTTACCTATATTATTTATAGATTCTCCATTCCAAGTTGAAAAATAGACTTTACTCATAAAATAATTCCTATTTTTTTAATACGATAGTCCAATCGACTTCGTTAAATTTTAAAGAGTTCATTAGTTCATAACCACTCTCTTTTGCTAAATCTGCTGATTTTTGAACTGAAGTAAAGTCACCTATTTCAAAAATAAATATAGCAACTTCACCCGCTTTATGCTCACCTAAAATTTCTTTCATGCGAGGTTCAAATTCTGCTCTTAAATGTCTTAAATCATATCTTTTCATTAATTTTCTTCCTTACTAATGAACTGCTCTCGCACTCCGAATTGTATATCAGTAGTATCTGCGTTACAAAAGTAAAGCTTTTTACTTTTTGCTCTCATTATCTGTCAACCTCTCCAAAAACTATGTTAGTTGTTCCAATAATAGAAACAACATCTGGAATATAATGACCAGGTAAAAGGTCAGTTAAAATTCCTGTATGCCAGAACGATGGAGCACGAAGCTTCAATCTGTATGGATACGGTCCACCCTGAGAATTAATAAAGAAACCAAGCTCACCTTTTGGTGATTCAGTTGCTACATACACTTCTCCAACAGGAGGTCGCATACCTTGTGTTACAAGAACAAAGTGTTGCATAAGAGAATAATTTTGCGTCATAATGTCTAGTTTAGGAGCAGATATATATTTAGGAGCATGTGCCATTAAAGCAGTGTCTCCATTTTTAACACACTCTTCATACATCGCTATTGTTTGATAAAGAATCTTTGCAGTTTCTCGCATTTCTTGCATATAAACACGGTAACGAGCAAAGTTATCACCCTTATCAGACCAAGGAACATTAAACTCTATTTCATCATATAATTCATACGGCTCTTCTTTACGAATATCCCATTGAACGCCAGAAGCTCTAAGCATTGGACCAGTACAACCCCAAGAAAGTGCCATCTCTTTAGAAATAACTCCAACTTCTTCCATACGCATTAACCAAATTCTATTTGTATCAAGAAGATCTTCATAGTCTTTAATGTTTTGAGGTAGTTTATTTAAGAAGGTTCTTAATTGATGAATAAACGTGTCTTGAATATCTAAAGGTACACCACCGATTCTAATTGCAGCGTGAGTAAGTCTCGCTCCACAATAACCCTCGATAATATCCATTAAGTACTCTCTTTCACGGAATGCGTAAAGAAAGATTGTCATAGCTCCAATATCAAGTGCAGTCGTAGCTAACCAAAAAAGGTGAGACATTAAACGGTTAATCTCTAAAAGCATCATACGAATAACTTTCGCACGACGAGGTACATCGAAATCAATTAGTTTTTCAACCGCAAGTGCAAAACCATAGTTATTTGAAGATGAAGCGATATAATCCATTCTATCTGTTGTTGGCATGAACTCATTGTAAATCATGTTTTCAGCCATTTTTTCCATACCACGGTGCAAGTAACCTACATCTTGTTGTGCTTTTACAATTTGTTCTTGTTGTAAGTGAAGCATTAAACGCAACTGACCATGTGCAGATGGATGCTGCGGACCAAAGTTTAGTACTAACTCATTGTCATCTCTATCAAATGTTATATTCTCAAAAAACGGCGTTAATCTATTTTTTATTTGTGCCATATTTTACCGCCCTATCTTTGTGGATCATCAATAATAACTGATGTTTTTTTATCGAATTTTTTAACTAAGAATACGCCACCTTCTTCTTGGTAGTTCTCTTCGTTTTTAGGTTCATTACCCGTAATTTCAGTTCCCTTAGGTACTTCAAATCCTAAACGAGCAAAACGCTCTGAATCATAACGATAGAACGGAA
>JAFLJZ010000244.1 GCA_022712775.1 Sulfurimonas sp. | reverse complement strand
TTTGGAGAACTGTAATGAATGCAAAAATATTTTTTGGCTCAACTGAGGCTACAAAAGAAGAATTAACGAGCAGAAAAAGCCCCTTTAGTGGTGAAGTTGTCTCAACTGCTCCACTTTGTGATTCTGAGGATACTTTAAGAGCCTTACAAATTGCTAAAGATGCTACCGTTTTAGCAAAGGCATCAACACTTTCTCAGCGTTGTGCATGGCTCTTAGATGTTGCTCGTAAGCTACGTGAGAATAAAGAAGATATAGCACAAACAATTACAGATGAGGTAGGTAAGCCTATCACTTTTTCAAGAATCGAAGTAGATAGATGTATAGAAACAGTTACGCTCTCTGCTGAAACTATGCGTACAATGCATGGTGAAACAATCAATACAGACGCAATGGCGAGTGGTAAAAAAACACTTGCATACTTTTCTCGTGTACCTGTTGGTGTTGTTGCGTGTATAACTCCTTTTAACTTTCCTCTTAATCTTGTTGCACATAAGCTTGCTCCCGCTTTAGTAGCTGGAAATACAGTTGTACTTAAACCTACGCCAGAAGCTCCTTTAACTTCATACAAGTTTGCAAAGCTTTTTATAGAATCAGAGTTTGCTGTGAAAAATGCACTTTCAGTTGTGTATGGTGATGCTGAGGTTGGGGGAACACTTGTAAGTTCTGATATTCCAAGAGTGATTAGTTTTACTGGTTCTGTACCTGTTGGAAATATTATTACAAAGTCCGCTGGAATTAAGAAGGTTGGACTTGAACTTGGTGGAAATGCTGCGACTTTTATAGATGCAAGTGCAGACTTAAATTTAGCAGCAACTAGGTGTGCTTTAGGTGCTTTTGTAAATTCTGGTCAAGTGTGTATTTCACTTCAAAGAATTTATGTTCATGCAGATATTTATGATGCTTTTGCTATTAAAATGGCAGAGGAGACGAAAAAACTAAAAGTTGGTTCACCCTATGATGATGAAACTTTTATGGGACCTTTGATTGATGATGAATCAGCCACAAGGGCAATGGAGTGGGTTACAAGTGCCATAGAAGAGGGTGCAACTCCTTTACTTCCTCCACATCGTGAGGGAAGAATGTTCCATCCTTGTGTGATGGCAGATGTGACTGATGATATGGCTATAGTATGTGAAGAAGTTTTTGCTCCGATAGTTTCACTTGTAAAAGTTGAAAATTTTGATGAGGCACTTCCAAAAATGAATAATTCACCCTATGGTTTACAGTTTTCAGTATTTACAAATGATTTAAAAATAACACAAAGAGCAATTAATGAGTTAGATGCAGGTGGAATCGTGATAAATGATATGCCAACACTTCGTTTTGATATTCAGCCTTATGGTGGAGTAAAACTAAGTGGAGTAGGGCGTGAAGGTCCACGGTTTGCAATCGAAGAGATGACTGAGATTAAAAGCGTTGTCATCTGTTAAGAAAAAGGTCATTATATCTGCGTGTTTACTTGGTGAATATTGTAGGTACGATGGCAAAACAAAAAAAGTAAATGAAGTTGTAGAAGCTTTTAAAGACTACGAAATTATACCTTTTTGTCCAGAAGCACCCCTCTTTGGAACTCCACGTGAACGTATAAATGTTGTTGAGGTTGGTACTCAAAATAGAATCATCACCGATGTTACTAACAAAGATGTAACACAACTTCTAGAAGATGAAATCCACTCCTTTATAAAAGAAAACCCAATAGTAGATAAAATTGTTTTAAAATCAAAATCTCCTAGTTGTGGTTTTAGGACAACTCCTATATTTAATAAGCAAAAAAAGATTATCAGCTTAGGTAATGGAATTGCTACTGATATATTTATGCAATATTATACGAATGCAAAAATTATTGATGAATCATTAAAATAACTTAAATTTATAAAACATCTTTTCTTATAATTAAAATAACTTATAGTAATTAACATTTATGTAACACTTTCTTTATAGTATTTCATAAATATTATATAAGGAAAATATGTATGAATAAAAAAATCATAATACTTTCATCATTAGTTGTAAGTTTATTAGCAGATGTTTCAGTGATAGAAATACAACCAATAAGTGTTACTGCTACAGGTATGGAAGAGAGTGTAGTAGAACAACCTTTGAGTATAGCGACCAAAGGTGAAAATGAAATAAAGCTTGACCAAGTTATCTTTCAAAAGGATTTATTAAATTCTCTCTCAGGTGTTAGAATTGAGCAAACAGGCTCAGTTATCGGTCATATGACATCAATACGTATGCCAGTTAATACAGGACCATATTATTTATTTATGCAAGATGGAATCCCAGTTCAATCAAGTGGTTTTTTTAATCATAATGGACTTGCATATACAACATTCCAAACTGCAACGTCAACAGAAGTTTTAAAAGGAGCTGGAACAGCTTTGTATGGTTCAGATGCTGTTGCCGCTGTAATAAATGTAATATCTTTAAAAAAACCTTCTAAAGAAAAAGAAGTAATTTTTAAAGCTATGGGTGGAAGCAATGGATATGCTCAAGGAAGCGTAGAAGCTAGTGATACAATAGATGAAAAGAGTGCATATAGAGCAAATGTATCTTATATGCATAGCGATGGATGGAGAGAACATACTAATTCAGATAGACTAGAAGCTAATGTAAGATACGATTCTACATTAAGCTCAGATACTGATGTAAAGGTAATTTTTAGTGCAAGTAAAACTGAAGCTGAGCAGGCAGATAGTTTTACTGATTATGAAAATATTTCAAATGGATCAGAGGCTGCAAGTGATGATGATAATTATTTTACAGCATTAACGCAAACTGACGTAAGTAGAAAATTTGACTACGCTAGGTTAAGTGCAGAGTTTACTAACTATACATTTAATGATTTAGAGATGAAGTTTACTCCATATATTCGTTATAACCGTAATCAGTATGTAGCGACATGGGAACCTAATTTACCTAGTAATGACAATGAAATGCTTACAATTGGTTTTCAACAAAGAAATACATATGAGCAGTCTTGGGGTAAAATTGTATTTGGTTTTGATACAGAGTATACAAAATCATCTCTTGTATATAACCAAGATTTTGATGTAACAACAACAGGTTGGGCTCCAACAACATATACAGCTGGTGCTTTATATGACTATGATGTTGATTATCTAGCAGTCGCTCCGTATATTCATACTGATTATCAATTATCTAAACAATTAAAATTAAGTACAGGGCTACGTTATGATTACAACAATTATACTTATACAAATAACCTAGAAGCAAATAGCTATGATAGCTCAAACACATATTTTCGTCCAGGTAGTAAAAGTGATAGCTTTAAACATTTAAGTCCTAAAGCGGCATTAAGTTATATGCCACAAGAAGATTTAAATCTTTATCTTAGATATGCTAATGGATTTAGAATTCCACAAGCGAGTAGATTATACTCAGTCAAAGCAGGATCTGAAAATATTAACCTAACGCCTGAAACATCAGATACCTATGAAGTTGGGATGAAGAAAAACTTTTCATCAAAAACATTTATGGAAGTAGCAGTATATTATATGACAATCGATGATACTATCATTCGAGATGGTGCTACTGCTGGATATAGAAATGGTGGTTCTAGTATACATCAAGGTGTAGAAACAACACTCAAAGCAGCATTGTCAGAAGAATTTGAAACGAGTGTGGCGTATTCATATTCTAAACACAATTATGATAATGATCCTACATTAGGAAACAATGAAATAGCAAGTGCCCCAAATCATTTAGCGAATGCAAGATTATATTATATTCCATCGTATGCAAAAGGTTTACGTATTATGGGTGAATGGCAATATGTAGGTTCATACTGGATGGATGATGAGCATACTGTAGATAAATATGGAGGATATAGTGTCGGTAATTTAAAAGCTGATTATAAATATTCTAAAAAGCTAAGAATCTTTACGAAAGTAACAAATATTACAGATAAAAGATACTCAGTAAATTCTACATATGCTTATGGAAAATCAAACTATACACCAGCGGATCCAAGACAGTTTTACGCAGGACTCGAATATAGATGGTAAGCACACATAAACTCCATAAAATTGCTGGTTTAAGTGCTGGATTTGTCCTATTTATTTTAGGGCTAACTGGGTTTTTACTTGACCATGATAAATGGAGTTTTTTATATAGTGTAACGCTTAAACATTACCCACAAAGTGTTGAAAAAATTGAGGGTAAACTTTTTGATTCGTATTATATAAATCCAGATGATGAAACTTATCGTTTGGTTGGTGGTAAACGTGGTTTATTTCGGAGTAGTGATGCTGGGGAAAACTTTACAAAAGTGCTAGATGTTCAATGCTTGTCAATTAAAAAAGATTCAAGCGGACTATATTTGGGTACTTCAAACGGAATATATAAATTCATTGATTCTACATGGACGAATATTGCACTTAAAAATGAATATATAACTTCTCTGTCATTATCTCAAAATACTATAGTTGCTGTTATTGATAAACACGAGCTTGTTCAGATACAAAAGTCTGATTATTCTACTATCTCCAAACATGTAGTAAAAATTGAAGAAGAAAAGTTAATTCATGACATTAAATTATCACGATTTGTTAGAGATTTGCACTATGGACGAGGTCTATTTGATGGTGATATATCTTTACTAATTAATGATTATGGAGCTTTATATATAGTGCTTTTGTCACTAAGTGGTTACTTCATTTGGTGGTTTATTCGTAAAAAAAAGTATGTAAAATTAACAAGAAAACTTATTAAGATTCATGCGACTATATTCGCTATTTTAGCACTTATACCCTTAGTGATTTTAGCAATAACAGGAATTTTTTTAGATCACTCAAGCGCATTAAAAATTTTTATGAGTTCGGTTACTATACCGAATGAAGTTCTTCCACCAGTATATAGAACACTTGAACATGATATTTGGTCTGTTGATTATGATGGAAAAGTATATCGCATAGGAAATAGATACGGGATATACAAGAGTGAAGATTTAAAAACATGGGATTTAGAAAATAAAGGTCTTGCATATCGAATGATTCGACATGAGAATAAACTTTATGTGAGCGGGATGGGTGCTCCTAATAGAATCTATGAAAATAAATGGAAAATACTCCCTAAAACACCACATATGTTTCGAGATATAGTTGAAATAAATGATGAAAAAAAGTATTTTGCAATGCATAAAAATACTCTAGCAGTTCCAAAGTTTAGCGATGTTACTTTGTACTCTTTAGTACTTAGTTTACATGATGGAACATTCTTTTCACCTTTATGGGTTTGGATAAATGATTATGCTTCAGTTGCTTTGATTTTACTAGGAATAACTGGTACATTACGCTGGAGACAAATAAAAAGAGCTAAATAAACCATATTTTTAGCTCATTTAGGCTATAATCGCGTAATTTAAATGAAGAGAATACTAATGAAAATCAGAGAAGAATACCTAAAATTTTTTGAGTCAAAAAACCATGCGAGAGTTGCATCAGCACCTATTATACCAGATGATGCAACATTGCTTTTTAACAATGCAGGAATGGTTCCTTTTAAGTCCATCTTTACAGGCGAGATTCCAACACCTTCAAATCCACGAGCCACTTCATGCCAAACATGTTTACGCGCAGGTGGAAAACACA
>JAFLJZ010000265.1 GCA_022712775.1 Sulfurimonas sp. | reverse complement strand
GGGCTGTTTGTTTGTTCATTGATTAATAACTTGCAATATGAACCTCTTGCCTAAGCGACCAGCACATTTTGAATAGGTTCTTTTTTTTCATTAAATTTTCAGTTTCATTCATTCCTAGCAATATTTTTCGTAAACTTAACGTTCTAAATCACCGGCTGGCCTTAGATTAATATGCCAACTTTATGCGTGGCAAGATTTTGGAATAACATCTGAAGATTGCGCGTGTGAGCCAGTCGGGTGCATTTTTTTGTTATGCATTTTTCAATATTTCAATATACTTAGTGCAACCATCTTCATTGTAGTTTTTTGATTTTTGGTTCATAAACCCATGAAGATAGTCTGTTTTAAAACAATTAACTTTTTCCTTTGTCCTTAAAACACTTATCGCTTCCTCTACATTGAAGTATGGCTCCATTTTTGAAAAATAGAAGTCAATTTCAATTTTTGGCTGTACTTGCAAAAGGTTTCTGATTTGCGAACTATAGAAACATATGCCTTTTGTCTTTTTGTTGAACTGATGCATTTCAGATACAGCCCACACAGCTGAGGCACCAACGCTAAATCCCAGTAGGTGATATTCGGAATATTTTTTAACTTTTAGATGTTGGTATAATTTGTCTGTATAGCCATTTAACCCAACTTTTTCTTGGAAATGAATATATGCCTCGTTTTCATTCGGAAAATCAATCTCTAGATTTTTATAAGGATCAATTATATCTATTGATTCATATTTTGTTGAAAGGGAATTCAGTAATTCTTCAAGACATTTTGTCCTTCCATATATATCTGTAACAACAACTAACCGCATATTTTATTTTTCATTGCATAACGTTGAACTCAGTTGCCAGCGGAATTTTGCAACACCAAACTTTGATTAATATGGAACTTGGCCAGTAATACTAAACTCCAGAAAACCGCGATGCCCGCTGGTCCACTGTAGTGTGTTGTTATGCACTGTTTTTATTTGCTTTTATAATTATTCCTTCGCAAAGAGAACTTGGAAATATTGAGTTTATGATATCAGGATTCTCGAGGATTTTCTTCTTTGATACGAAATTGGTTACCTCAACTTTTATTTTGCCAATCAATGCCAGCCTCACTGCACCAGATTCAACTATCTTATTGTTTTCCAGAACGTTTACCCAGGCATAGAATTTTGGATACGCTACTCCCGACAGCGTAGGGGCTTTTCTTAATAATTCATATTGAATTTCCACTTGATGGTTGAGCTTAGCAATAAAATATTTTTCTAAATCTCGCTTAAGAATTTTTTGAAATTCCTGAAAAGTATCAGGAAGATTGGAGGATGTGTGTGATTGTTGAATTTCTCTTATTGGGTCAGCAGCAAGTGGAATATTTGGTAGAAATAAAAATGCAATAATGAACAGTAATGGTTTCATATTTTTTTGCATAACGGCCGGTATCACCGGAAACAAGCGGAATTACCAACCAGTGTAATTCGTAGTAAGATGTTTGAATAACCTCTGACGGTCATGTGGAAAACTGCGCTGCTTGTTTTCCGGTGAATACCATTGTTAGCAATTTATTATGCCATAAATTTTTAGCAAATTGCTCTTCATTTGAGTGAAGGTGTCACTGTCAATTGAGTAAGAATAACCACCCGTTTTTTCATCGGGAGGATATCTCAAATGCTGATCCATAATTGAGGGACTAAATTTTTTAATGTGATCTTTATAACTCTCAAGTTCTCCCCTGTTTAGGGGGCTAGGTTCATAGTTTGAGAAATCAAACGGGTGGCTTAACCGAAACTCGATATGTGGGTACAATCTATCGTATTCCTCAAATAATTTACTAAGATCATGGATTTTACTCACACTGCCTTTTTTGGTTTGAATAGCATATTTGATAAATAATTCTAAGGCGTGGTAAAGTTGATATGCAACAGCATTTTGGTATTCACTTGTCATATTCCTTTCTTTTGCAGCTACCTCGCCTAATTCTAGATAAGCAATAGCCATCGAAAAAAAAGAGTCGTATTTTGAAGTTGTCATGTTGGTCATTGAACTTTCTTGGTTAAAATGAATGTATTTAGAATGGATTATCCTCATTTGTATCGAGTGTTTTTTCTGGTTTCTCTTTTTCTCTTTGTTTTACATAGTTGGAGGTCAATAAGGTGTTGGCAATAATACCACGTGGTATTAAAGTATGTAGGGTACTTAGCAATTCATTGGCTACTTCTATCTCGTCTTCCGAAAACTCAAAATACCAATCATAGTTACCTACTGCTGGCATCGCACTAATTGCATATTTTTTTTCGCTATCAGATGCTGATAATTTGTATAATTTTCCTATAATATCTTTTTGTTTGTCATCGTTTTCCTTTCTTGCCTCCCCATATTTTCCTATTTCGTAAGTTGCCATTATTTTATCAACTATTCCAGTCCGAACTTCTACCATCAAATCAACATCTGAATGCAATTGAGACGTTATACCTAAAAGTAATTGCTGTGGACCTCCTGCTCCATCAACTGCTGGATTACTATTTTGCATCGCTCCCTGATATTCGTTAGGGGGAATGCCACTATTGCTTACAAATTGCTTTGCAAAATCACTTCCCTGACTAGCTGCTTCTAATTCTTCGAGAATAAATTGCAATGCTGTAGTTTTTGAATCTATCTTATCACATATTAGTGTGGCAAATTTTTCCGTTGCATACTCAGTCCCATCAGCTTCAATAAGCTCTTGAATTTTATTCTTCTTTTGAATTTTGTTTTTCTTTTTGAACAACCCAAACATTTCAATCTCCTTTTTGTATGTAGCATCGATGGGTCTGCTAACGGCCGAGCTGTGCGGAGCCAGCGGCCTGGTTGTTGAAAGCTTGCTTTCGGCATCCAGGTTGCTGGGTACCGTTCGAGCGATTTGTTCTCGGTGTACGCTTCAGCGTGCCGGGAACTAATCAGGTCGGTCGGTGTACCGCACAGCTCGGCCGTTCTAGGATGCACGCAGTGCATCCTAGAACGTTTGA
>JAFLJZ010000089.1 GCA_022712775.1 Sulfurimonas sp. | reverse complement strand
GGAAACTCTATCCATCTCACTTTTTTCGCACACACCAACAGCAAAACCAGCTAAGTCGTAATCATCCTCTGAGTACATTCCTGGCATTTCAGCAGTTTCTCCACCAATAAGTGCACATTCAGCTTCTATACACCCTCGTGCGATACCTGCAACTACATTTGTAGCTACATTTACATCAAGTTTACCAGTTGCATAGTAATCTAAGAAGAATGAAGGAGTTCCAAAGTTACAGAGTAAATCATTTACGCACATAGCAACTAAATCAATTCCAACAGTATTGTGAATGCCTGAATCGATTGCGAGTTTTAGTTTTGTACCAACTCCATCAGTAGCAGCGAGCATTACAGGTTCTTTAAAACCTTTTGGTAATTCAAATGCACCTGCAAAAGAACCGATACCACCAAGGACACCCGGTATTTTAGTAGATTTAACAAGAGGTTTGATATTTTCAACGAAACTATTACCTGCGTCTATATCAACGCCTGCGTCTTTGTAGCTAATTTGGCTCATTAAGAACTCCATTTATTAAGTGTGCGAATTATATCTTATAAGTGTTGAGAGGAAAATAAGAGTTCTTTTTTAAAAAGAATTCTTATTGAGGAGAGCATAATTATTAAACTTCTTTTATATCTTCTGGTAAATCACATTTTTTAGTGATAAGACAAAGTGGACAAAAGTTAATAAGTCCTGCTATTAATGGAACAGCACCTAAGAAGAACCAGTAATTTGGAGCTTCATTTATGATAGTATAGATACCATAAGAGATTAGTGCTAAACCTACGACGATACGAAATACTCTACAAAATGATCTTATTTTATTAACATTCATTTTATTCCTTTAGTGAAAATTTATCGAAATTATATCATTTATAATTTAAAATGATAAATTAATTATCAAATAAGCCTTAAATATATGTAATTCTTAAGCTTTTTAAAACTTATAAAGACAAATATGCTAAAATCGCGGTATTAAAAAAATATAGGAATAAAAAAATGAAAAATTTTATTTATAATGAGATGATGGTTCATGTACCAGTTTGTACAAGTAAAGATCCACAAAATGTTTTGATTGTTAGTGATGATACAAAAGGTTTAGAAAAAGAGATGGAAAAACATGATGCGATAGCATATAAAAATATTGCTTGTGGTTTAGAAGGACTTAGAGGTGAAGCTGACGATTCTTATGATGTTGTAATTTGTGAATCAGATACTGACGCTGCTGTACTAGCACATATTTCTCGTGTTTTAAAAGATGATGGACTTGTGACAATGGCACATCCTTCTTTAGACAATATTGAAGAAAATAAAACTAACATGCAAATATTAGGTAAATATTTCAAAATTATTATGCCATATAACTTAGGAACGGGTTCAACTGCTCTTCTTGCTTCAAAAGAGTATCATCCAACAGCGGATATTAATTTACACCGTACAGATATGCTTGATGGTCTTGATTTTTATAACTGTGATGTACATCCTGCTGCATTTGCTATGGGAAATCATATTCGTAAAGAATATTTAGGCATTATCAAAAACTAATGGCATTTAAGTATGCTATAGCCTTAAGTGGTGGAATTGCTACAGGTAAAAGTACAGTTGCTTCACTTATGGCACTCAATGGTATGCGAGTAATTGACGCAGATACAATATCGCATACGATTCTTGATGAACACTTTGCTTGGGTAGAAGAAACTTTTGGTAAAAAATATGTTAAAAACTCTAAGGTTGATAGAGCTAAACTTGGAAGTATGATTTTTTCATCGAGTGATTCTAAGAAAGTTCTTGAAGATTTTCTTCATCCAAAAATTCGTGAAGAGATAGAACGACTTAGTATCAAGCAAGATAGACTAAAATTTCCTTACCTTATAGATATTCCTCTATTTTTTGAAAATGGTGCTTATAACATTAAGGATTCTGTTGTTGTTTATACTCCAAGTGATGTACAACTAGATAGGTTTATCAAAAGAAATAAGTATAGTGAGGAAGAATCATTAAAACGAATTGCCACGCAAATGCCTATTGATGAAAAAAAAGAAAAAGCTACGTGGATTATTGATAATTCAAAAAATTTAAAGCACTTACAACAAGAAGTGGAAGATTTTGTAGGAATTATCAAAGATAAATATTTATAGGAGAGAGTATGACTATTTCAAAATACAGTGCAAATGGCAATGATTTTGTTATTTTTCACGCTGATTTTAAAGAAGATAGAAGTAGCTTAGCACAAGAGCTTTGTCACCGTCAAAATGGTATTGGCGCAGATGGACTTATTGTAATCGTTCCTCATGACACATATGACTTTGAATGGCAATTTTATAATTCTGATGGAAGTACTGCTGAAATGTGCGGAAATGGTTCTCGTGCTGCTGCGCATTATGCCTTTACACATGATTTAGCACCTCAAAATATGCGTTTTTTAACTGAGGCAGGTGTTATAAATGCATCCGTAGATGGGTATATGGTTAGATCA
>JAFLJZ010000088.1 GCA_022712775.1 Sulfurimonas sp. | reverse complement strand
CAAAATTTGTTGATAAGTTTTCCATCTTTAAACACTGGAAAATATCTTTGATGCTCTTTCATTGAAGTGATGATAACCTCTGGAGGAAGTCTTAAAAACTCCTCATCAAATGAGCCTAAAAGTGCAGTAGGATTTTCAGTAATAGCAACAACTTCATCAAGAAGCTCTTCGTCTATCTCAATTTTCACACCCTGCTCTTTTTCAAGTACTTTAAAATCATTTAAAATATTTTCACGTCTTTTATCTGCATAAAGTGTAACACCGCCATTTTTTAAAATTGCAAAATATTCTTTTACACAAGCTACATCCATAGCTTCAAGATTTGCGATTCTATGTACAAAGGTAGTTTTAGAAGACTTCACACCAAAAAGTTCTACATCAACAAGTGCATCGCCAAGAATTACATTTACCCAACGAATAGGACGAATAAAACTTTCATCTGCCGAACCCCATCGCATTGACTTACCAAACTCTAAAGACTTTACCCAAGTATTTATAATTGCAGACAAAAGTTCAGTAGATGCTTGACCTTTTACATCTTTTTTATAATAAAGAACTTCTTTGCCTCCTTTCTCTCCTCGACCTATTTCACTAAGAGGCACACCACATTTTTTAGCAAATCCATTTGCTGCGGGTGTTGGTTCACCATCTTTATATGCTACTGCTATTGGTGCTCCAAAAAATTCTTCAACAGAATCTTCTTGAGCATCTTTAAACTCTGCATGGTAAATCACTAAACGACGCGGAGTATAATAAAATTCAAACTCACAAAGGAGTGTGTTTTTTTCTAAAATATCAGCATATTTTTTTTCAATATTTTTTAACTCTTTTAAAAGTGGTACTGCTGGAAGTTCTTCAACACCGATTTCTATTAGTAATGGTTTTAACATAAGATTTTTCTCTTTGTATTTAATTACCGCGATTCTACCTCTTTTTTTGTTAAAATATTATAAAAAACTTAAACATGCTAAATATATACTTCTTTATGTTTAAGTAAATGTTTTACTCGTTACAATGCCAACATAAAATAAAAACACATAAGGAAATACAATGCCAAAGATTAACAAATACGTTGATATAGACACAGTAGAAAGAGAAGCTAAAAAAGATTTAATCGATCGTCACTCACCATTCATTACAATTGACGGTGAAGCTAAAAAAGGCGAAATGCTTTCAGTTAATGTTAAAATGGGTAAAGAATATACGCATCCAGATGATTTCGATCACTATATTGAAAGCATCACACTTTTCAATGGTGAAACTAAATTAGCGATGACTACATTTATTCCAGGTACTCTTGGTAATGAAAAGTCTCATGCACAAGTAACTTTTAACATCCGTCCAATGGGTAAAAAACTTAATCTTATTGCACACGCTTACTGTACTAAACACGGAATCTGGGAATCAACGCCTCTTGAAGTAGCTGTAGCTCAATAGTTGAAACTTCGCAATATAGAGCTTAATGGCTCTTTATTACACCCTCTCAAACCCTAATTAGAACTAACTCGATACCACCCTTTATTAATTTTATTACTTATATCTTAACTTCAACTTTCAATATTGGGTTCATAAAACATCTATAATTTTAGATAAGAACTTTTAAGCTAAAGAGAGTTATAATAAAGACAATGCTCCAAAAGAAGAAGAATATGTCTAAAGTGGCACATATGGTGTAGGACACTACTCAAGACCTGATGTGTTTTAGATAGCTTTAAAAGAGGAAGCCTAGATGAAAAAAGAGGAAAATTTTCGTTTTCTTATTTATCGTTATTTGTTTTTAGCTGTATCTTTATGGTTTCTAGCTATAACTATTTCACTTATATGGAATATTTCTAATGAAAAAAAACAGAGTATAGAACTTGCTAAAAATTCTGCACGTGCTAATTTTGCTAAAGATTTAGCAGTACGATTTTGGGGTGCAAAACATGGTGGAGTATACGTTCCTCCAACAAAAGAGACGCCCCCAAATCCTTACCTTTCACATATTGAAAATAGAGATATAGAGACTACTGATGGTGTAAAACTTACGCTTATGAATCCAGCATATATGATACGAGAGATGATGGATGATTACAAAAAGCTTTATGGAATAACTGGTCGAATTGTTGGTCAAATTGTATTAAATCCCAATAATATTGCAGATGAATTTGAGAGTAAGGCCATAGATGAATTCACTGCTGGTACAACAAATGAAATCATAAGAGAAGTGATGTATGAGGGGAAAAAACATATACGCTTAATCAAACCCTTTGTTATGAAAGAAAGCTGTTTAAAATGTCATGGACATTTAGGTTTTAAGATAGGAGATGTCCGTGGTGCTGTTGGTATTTCTATCCCATTAGATTCATATATAGAAGCAGGTAAAAAAAGTATTGAAGGTATGCTTATTTCACATATAGTCATATTTATACTTGGCTTACTAAGTATCTTATTTATCGCTTCTCGTGCAACAGTTACCTTAAAAGAACTTCAAAATGCAAAAAATAAACTCTTAGAACTCAATGAAAATCTTGATCTACAGGTAAGAAAAAGAACATCAGAACTTTCAGAGTATAAAACACTTTTTGATAAGTCTTTTGACGCTGTGCTTATAATTAAAGATAGAAAATTTGTTGAATGTAATGATAAAACGGTAGAAATGCTAGGGTATAAAACAAAAGATGAACTCTTAAATTTACATCCATCAAAATTATCACCAGAGTTTCAGCCGGATGGAAAAAGATCTTTTGAAAAAGCAAATGAAATGATGTCTAAAGCCTTAGAAGGTAAGGGACATAGATTTGAATGGGTTCATAAAAAAGCAAATAATAAAAATATTTGGATTGAAGTTACCTTAAACCCAATCATGTTAAATGATATTTTATCTATACATGTAATATGGCGAGATATATCTGATTTAAAAAATACACAAAAAAAGTTAATAGAAACAGAAAAAATGTCTTCTCTTGGTTCTTTAGTTGCAGGAGTTGCACATGAGATTAACACACCACTTGGTATCAGTATAACAGGGATAACACATATAGAAAGTGAGACAAAAAGTATTTTAAGAGCAATGGAAGATGAAAAACTAGGTAAAAACGCCCTCATAGAATACCTTCACGTAGTTAAAGAGATGTCAGAATCAATGTACTTGAGTCTAAAAAATGCATCTGATATTATACGTTCTTTTAAACAAGTCGCAATTGATCAACATACTGAAAATAAAAGAGACTTTAATTTAAAAATATACTGTGATGAAGTACTACTAAGCTTACATAATAAGATTAAACATACAAAAATAGAAGTGTATAATGAAATTGATTCTAAGGTTAACCTCACTAGTTATGCAGGTATATTTTCTCAAGCATGGACAAATTTCATTATGAACTCTTTAATTCATGGCTATGAAGACAAATCTATTGAGGGGAAAATATTTATTAGGGGATGGATTAAATCAGATATTCTTTATTTAAGTTATGAAGATGATGGAAAAGGTATTACAGAAGAAAACCTTCAAAAAATATTTGATCCATTCTTTACAACAAAGAGAGGTAAAGGAGGGAGTGGTTTGGGTCTTAGTATAATTTATAATCTAATTCAACATAAGTTAAACGGTGAAATTAGTTGTACAAGTAAGATAGATGAAGGTATAAAGATGATGATTACTATACCTATGAAGGAGTTAAATAATGAGTGATGAACTATTACTTATTGATGATGAGGTTGAAGAAGAAACGCAAGAAAAATGGAATATTTTAATTGTGGATGATGAAATTTCTGTACACACTATTACTATTACAGCATTAAAAAATAAATTTTTTGATGGAAAAAAATTAAATATTTTAAGTGCTATGAGTGCTTTAGAAGCAAAAAAGATACTCTCGCAACATAATGATATAGCCCTTGCTTTAATTGATGTAGTCATGGAGACTCCAGAAGCTGGCTTAGAGCTTGTAAATTACATTCGCCAAGACTTAGGCAATAAAATGATTCGACTAGTATTAAGAACTGGTCAACCATCACAAGCCCCTGAAGAAGATATTATAAATTTTTATGACATTAATGATTATAAAGAAAAAACAGAATTAACTATACAAAAACTCTATACCCTAGTTCGAACCTCAATAAAACAATATGAACAATATAAAGAGCTCCAAGACAATAGAGACACTATTTATAAAAAGATGACAACATCTGAATTAACGGGACTCCCAAATAGAATGAAACTCAATGAATATTTGGATACAGAAGGGTACAAGTCCCTTATATTACTTAATATTGATGATTTTAGTACAATTAATGAAACACAGGGATTTTCTATTGGTGATAAACTACTCAAAGCTTTTGCAGTTTATATAAATGATTTTTATACCACAGAAATGAATCTTTATCATATCCATGCAGATATTTTTGCTTTAAGTTGTGACTTAGAATATAATGAAATTATAAAATGCATAAAAAATTTGAAATCTAATATTTTGAATCATCATTTTAATTTAGGTAGCATTGAACTTCAAGTAAGTGTTAGCATTGGTTTAGCTATTCATGAGAGTGGAAATCTTATTCAAAAAGCAGAACTTGCCATAAAAGAGGCAAGAAATATTGGTAAAAATCATACACAAGTATATACAGATGATTTAAATATTATTCGAACAATCCATACAAATTCATTATGGACAGAACGTATTCGAAATGCTCTACAAGAAAAAAAAGTATATGCTTATTTTCAGGCAATAAAAAATATCAAAACAGAAAAAATAGAAAAGTTCGAAGCCCTTGTTCGGATAGAGCATGAAGAAGAAATTTTTCTTCCAGGAGAATTTTTAGATGCCGCACTTTATAGTGGTCAAATTTTTGATATTTTTAAAACTATGTTTGAATTAACATGTAAAAAAGCACAAGAAACTAATTATAATTTTAGTATTAATATGCATGAAACTGATTTACATGAGATTACATTTTTTGATTTCATTAAAAAAACTTTGAATAAATATAAAATTAATCCGCAAAGAATAACTTTAGAGATTTTAGAATATACAAGCATAGCAAATCAAGATAAGATTAAAGATTTGATTAATGCACTTCATGATTATGGATTAAAAATTTCTATTGATGATTTTGGTACACGTTGTTCGAATTTTTCTCAACTTAATAATATACATATAGATTATATTAAAATTGATGGAAGTTTTATTAAAGATATTACAGATAATAAGAATTCTCAAATTGTATCTCGAACAATAATTGATTATGCACATCAAAAAGGTATTCCGGTTATCGCTGAATTTGTTTGTTCAAGTGAAGTATATGAGTATATAAAAAAAATAGGTGCCGATTATGCTCAAGGTTATTTTATTGCCAAACCTTTACAAAGTATAAAAAGTTAAATCATTATTCGTAGAGGCAAAGGAGGATTTTTGGAAACTCACAATCAAAACACTAACAAATTATTTAAAGCTAGTAGAGGAACCTATGATGAAGCTTCCGTCACCTATGATGGTAGAAAATTAATAGCACACAATAAATTTGATACTGGTTCAGATGTAAACTTTAACTGGGGTGATTCTAGTGATGGTTCGCAGACTCTATCTTACGCAATTTTAAGTAACGTAGGTTCTAAAGATATTGCACATAGGTATGCCAAGATATATACGAAAAATGTTATTTCAAATATCAAAAAAGATAATTGGACCTTAAATGCTACTGCTGTGATTCAATGGATTAACGAAAATACAAATTATTCAATAGATGAACGTGCTTATGTTAAGGATGGAACTACTACATACGAGTATACAGAACGCCGTGAAGAAGACAGACGAAAAGAAGAGAGACGAATTAAGCGTGAGCAAGACTTTCAGGAAAAAATCCAAAAAAGATTAAAAGAATATGAATCTGAAAATGAAGAACGTCGACAAGAAGATAGACGACAAGAAGAAAGGAGAATCATATGCGAGCAAGATTTTCAAGACAAAGCTCAAAAAAGGTTAAAAGAATACGAGGAAGAACAAAAAGAGAAAGAGAAAATAAAGCTTGAAGAAGAAATTCATGCTAAATATCAATACGAGATAAACAACTATAAGAAACTAATACTTACTCAAAAAGCTGATATAGAATCTTATAAACTAAAATTGCAAAAATATAGATTTTTTGTAGATTCTTTAGATGTAAAGTCCATGTATGAGAAATATTGCGAGCTTGACACTTAAGGTCTATTCAAAATCCATTTTTGAAATCACTTCTAATGCTTGTTCAAAATCTACTGGAGTAAGTAAAAAAGCATGAACTCCTAAATCAACCATTTCTGCTAATTTACCCTCATTATCAGGTGAAGCTAAAATAACTATTTCTTGTTCCTCTTTCATTTCTTTTAGTTGCTTCACAAATGCAGTACCACTAAGAAAATCCACACTGATGTCATTAAGGATAATATCGTATTTATTAGCACTTATAAGCTTTAATGCTTCTGTTTCACTTAGAGCCTGATCTACAGTACTAAACAACTCAACAAACGTTTTAAAATCTGCATCTAACTTTGATTTCTCATCTTTAATAAATAGTACACTGTATTTTTTATTATTCATTATTTTTTAAACATCCTCAATCAAGCACTGTATAGTAAATCCCTCTTTTTTAGCGAGTTCTTTAACTATTTCTGCTTTGCTTTCTGCTATTTCATACAAGTATGCTCCACAAAGTCCTTCACCATCACTAAGAATATAATCTGTGAAGAGACTTGCTTCTTCATCGTTCTTATGAAAAATATTTGTTAAAATTCTCATGCAAAATTCCCATGAGACATGCTTCTCAACTAGTATATAGAAAAGATATATTTTAGGCTTCAACTCAGTAGAAAAGTTAGTTTGTACTTTAATAGTCATAGTATCTCCTGCCTAATTTAAAAATATTAATCTATTATTATAACGAAATATTAACATCATTAAGATTATCTATCCAGAATCGCATCTAACTCATCTGCATAAATGATTTCTTTTTCAAGAAGTAATTTTGACAAATTTTCTATAATAGTCCAATGCTCATTCACTAAATTTTTAACATTTTTTTCACCTTCAATCATCCAGCGTTCAAGAGCAAGGTCAATTTTTTCATGATAATGTTTTGTATCTTTGCTCCCTATTGAGTTGCCTTTGGCATCTAGTACTCCATTGATATTTATATATCCAACTTCTTTATCCATCCCATGGTGTGCTATTGCCGTATATGCATCACGAGTAGCTTGTTGCAAGTCATTTGAGGCACCTGTATCCATACCATCTATTTCACCAAAGAGTTTCATTTGGGCTGTTCTTCCCGCTAAAGATACACATATTTTATCTTTAAAATCTTTTACTGTCATGTTCTCTTGGAGGTCACTGTAATTATGTGAAATGAAGTGTTCATTATTGTCTTTTGGTGTTAAACTGATATGCTCTATATGAATATGAGGCATTAGAATTTTAGACACTACAGCTCGTCCAGTTTCATAAATAGCTGTTTCTTCAAACATCTCTTGTGGAGAAAGATAAGACTGTCTGTCACCATATTTAATCATATTAATCTGATTTATTAATATCTCTTGCGTGATTGAAGGTAAAGAATGACGTAAGCAGTAAAATGATGCTTCTTTACCTAAAAGTTCAAGTTGTGCACCTGTAAGTCCAGCTGTATACATAAGTAGTTTATTTATGTCAAATAGTCCACTTGTAGGTTTCTTTTGAATGATTCTATCTAGGAAATATTTTCTAGCATCTTTATCAAGATTATTTATCTCAATATGAATCTCGATTCTTCCTGGTCTGATAATAGCGGGGTCAATATTTTCTTTATAGTTTGTTGCTGCAACTACAAAAATATTTTCACCCTTATTTTCAGAAAATCCATCCATTTCTGATAAGAGTTTATTGATAGGAACTTCTCTATCTTGTCCCTCTCCACGTTTTCCGATAGTATCTATCTCATCTATAAAAACGATAGCTGGAGCATATTCTTTTGCTTTTGCAAAAATTCGCTTTGTTTTATCTGGATCAAGGAGTTCTAGCCCCGTAATAGAAATAAAAGGAAGTTCTGCTTCTTTTGCGAATGCTTTTGCAAGCATCGTTTTACCAGTCCCTGGAGGTCCATAAAGAAGCATACCTTTAGGTGGTGTAATATCAAAGCTTTCTAAGAGTTTTGGTGCAGCAAAAAAGTTAATCACTTCATGAAGTCTTTGTTTTGCTTTATGATGCCCCGCAATATCTTCAAAAGAAACATTAGGTATATCAAAAACAAGTCCATCTTCACTGAAATCTATGATTCTAGTTACTTGTTTAAACTTACAGCTTCGTACCTTATAAGTGATAATACCATCTTTATCTGTGATACTGTCATCAATATCAAGCGTTACATTTTTTCTAAAAAGTTCTTTAACAAGGGCTTCGGCTTCTATAAGAGGATCTACTGTCTCTTTTAAGTAACTCGCAGAAGATTTAGAGATAGAAACTTTAATTTCTGTAAATTCTTCAGTCGATTTACCTGAGTCTATAATATACTCTGAGATTCTATTGAAAAAATTTGTACTTACCTTATCTTTTATACGCCTAGCATCAAGTTCTGGTGCGAAGTTTAGTATTTGTACTTTTAAAAAGTTTTTAAAGTTACTTGAAAGTGTAAACTCAATCTCATACCTCTTGTTAAACTCATCTTTATACTGTCTAAATATTTTTTTTGCGATATTCGCATAGGCTGCATAATTTAGTTTGTTAAAGAGACAAATATTTGCCTGTGAAAACCTAGATACTAACTCAGGAAGAATAGCTTGTTGCAATCCACCACTTCTACTATCTCTTTTCTTTTCTCGTCTAATAGCTTCAAGAATCATCGTTTCAGCTTGGATGTAATCTTTTTTTACAAGCTCTTTAAATCGGTTATCAAGGTAAAGTTCTTTTCCTAAACTTGTAGTAATTATAAATATCGTTTGGGTAAAATCAACCACATACTGAGCATTTTCATCTGTATACATAATATCTGGGTCTTCACTACATGGCTCATCAGTAACCTTATCCCAACCACAACCATCACGCATTTTACCACCCTCAAAAACTTGAAGAAGATTACTCTGAATTGTTGTATCACATTTTTCAAATGCATCAAGAACTATGACAGATTTTGGATTTCTA
>JAFLJZ010000087.1 GCA_022712775.1 Sulfurimonas sp. | reverse complement strand
TTGTTGAGCTTTTAGGTTATACACAAGCGGATTTTATGGAAGATGGTTTAGCGTATGTTAGTTTAATAAATCCAAAACATTTAGATAAAGTAATAGAAGAAGTGACTTATAACTCATCTAGTAGTGTACATGAAGACACTTTTATACATCAACCCTATCAGGTTAAGACTAAAGACAATAAAGATATATGGATATATGATTCAACAAGAATTGTTAGAGACATAGAGGGTAATATTACACACTATATAGGGTATATTCACGATATAACACCTTATATAGAACAGTCTAAAATACTTGAAAGTGAAAAAGAAAAATTTTTTCATCTAGCAAATCATGATGTACTTACTGACTTACCAAATCGTATGATGTTTGATGACCGTATAGTTCAAGCTATTAAATCAGCGCAAAGAAATAATACAAAACTCGCGCTACTATTTATAGATTTAGATCATTTTAAAGAGATTAACGATTCTTTAGGGCATGAAATAGGTGATATTGTTTTACAAAATGTTGCAAAAAGGCTTCTGAGTTTAATAAGAGACGAGGATAGTATAGCAAGACTAGGTGGCGATGAGTTTACAATCTTACTTACTTCAATCTCATCATTATCTGATGTAAGTCATGTGGCTCAAAAAATAATTCATGCCTTAAAAGAACCTATTTTTATTAATGAACATGAATTATATGTGACGAGTAGTATAGGTATTAGTCTTTACCCTGAAGATGGAAATTCAACTGTTGAATTATTAAAAAATGCAGATGCAGCAATGTATAGAGCAAAAGAGAATGGTAGAAGTAAGTTTGAGTTTTATACAAAAGATATGACAGAAATTGCACTTAAAAGAGTAAAGCTTGAGACAACAATAAGAAAGGCCTTAGAAAATAAAGAGTTTACATTATTTTATCAACCACAAATAAATATTAAAACTGGCGAAATTACTGGGGCTGAAGCACTGATTCGTTGGGAATCTGCAGATAAAGGAATGGTGCCACCACTAGAGTTTATTCCTATTATAGAAAATAGTTCTCTGATTATTGATTTAACTAATTTTGTCTTAAATGAGAGTTCTATTCAAATTGTAAAATGGAAAGAACAGTCTTTAACTGTACCAAGAATTGCGATAAATTTAGCTGGTCGTGATATAAAAGATATAAACTTAATTGAGAGAGTATCTAGTACACTTAAGAAGAATTTATGTAATCCATCTTGGATTGAACTAGAAATAACAGAGGGTTTTTTGATGCAAAATACTTTAGAAACTATTGAAAAACTTCTTATTTTTAGAGATATGGGGATAACTATATCGATAGATGATTTTGGAACAGGTTATTCATCTCTTTCCTACCTTAAAAAGCTACCAATCACAAAATTAAAAATAGATCAATCATTTATCCAAGATCTTGAAATTGATAAAAATGATAAGAGTATTGTTGAAGCTATAATTGCTCTTTCTAAAAGTATGAACTTAAAAGTGATAGCAGAAGGCGTTGAAACCTCTCATCAAAAAGAATTTCTTCAAAATAATTCTTGTGATGAGATGCAAGGATATTTGTATAGTAAACCTCTATCTCAGGCAGATTTTGAAAAACTTTTAATTAAAATAAAGAAAAATGAGAAGTAAAAATATACAAGATTTAGTACTTCAAAGTAAAACTGTGTATTTACGTAGAATGATACTAACAACCGGGCTAAAGTAATATAATAATTCATAATGTTAATGAAGCAAGTGATACAATAGTATAAAAATATTGAATATTATAAAGTGAGTACTATGAATGATTCTTTACTCCTTGCATCTTTTATGATAGCAGTTTTGGTAATTCTTTTACCACTTCTTTTTCATCTTACAAAATACTTAGGTGTTCATAGTGATAATGTAAGAAAAAATGAACCTGTAGAAGGTGGAATTCGTCAAACACATAAAGATTCTTACGATGGTTTCAATGTGAAATTTTTTCTTGTTGGAATTGTTTTTCTTATTTTTGATGTAGAGGTTCTTTTTATGTTTCCTTGGGCTTTAAATCTTCGTGAATTAGGTCTTTTTGCTCTCTTTGAGATGTTTGTTTTTATGGGGCTGCTTATTGGTGGACTTGTGTATGTATATAAATCAGGGGTGCTTAAATGGACGTAAGTAACACACATATGTTAGATGATGCAGTAGTAACTACAACAATAGATGCTGTAATAAACTGGGGGCGCGAAGCTTCTTTATGGCCTTTTGTATTTGGAACCGCCTGCTGTGCGATTGAGTTTATGTCAACTGCAGCGAGTAGATACGATATTTCAAGATTTGGTGCTGAGGTACTACGATTCTCCCCTCGTCATGCAGACTTACTTGTTGTAGCTGGGACAATAAGCTATAAACAAGCTCCTATTTTAAAACAAATTTACGATCAAATGCCTGAGCCAAAGTGGGTTATAGCTGTTGGTGCTTGTGCATCTACTGGTGGCTTTTATGACAATTACACAACACTCCAAGGGATAGATGAAATTATTCCCGTTGATGTGTATGTAGCTGGTTGTCCACCTCGTCCTGAGGCGATAATAGATGCAATTTTAGATATACAAAGACAACTCAAGCGTGAACCTAAGTTTCAAGTGAGAAATACAGAGTTTAAGGGTAAGTTAGATGATGTCTAGCATAGAACTAAAAAGTGAAAAACTTTTTGATGGCTTAAGAGAGGCAAAAGAAGAAAAAGGCTTTACGCTTTTGCTTGATATTACCTGTGTAGATAATCTCAATAAAGCCTACCCATCATCTACTAGATTTGAGTTGATTTATATTTTACGCCACCGTGAATTTCAAAATACTATTGTCTATAAGGTCTCTATTTTAGATGAAAAAGTAGGAGTTGATAGTATTTCTGCTCTTTTTTCTTCGGCTGATTGGGCTGAGCGAGAGGTGTATGATCAGTACGGAATCAATTTTAAAAACCACAAAACACTTAAACGATTACTCAATCATAATGAGTTTGTTGGGCATCCCTTAAGAAAAGACTACGAGATAACCAAGGGGCAATATTGTACGACTTCACAAGATTTGATGGATGAGATGAAACCACTTCTTGATGAAAGAAATCTTGATATGAATAAAGATGACTTAATGGTAGTAAATCTTGGACCATCGCATCCTGCATCTCATGGAACTATACGAACCTTGTGCGCACTTGATGGTGAAAAAATTGTAGCTGCAGCTTGTGAGATTGGGTATCTTCATCGTGGTTTTGAGAAAAGTTGTGAGAATCATAACTATAACCAGATTATTCCATATACTGATAGACTTAATTATTGTTCAGCGATTATGAATAATATCGCTTTTGCCAAAACGGTTGAAGATATGATGGAGATAACATTGCCTTAGAGGGGAATTCACATACGTGTTATTGTTGGGGAACTTTCTCGTGTGATAGACCATCTTGTGTGTTTAGCTGCGGGACTTCTTGATATGGGTGGACAGACCAACTACTGGTACCTATACAATCCTCGTGATAATGCGTATGACTTTCTCTCCAAACTTACAGGTGCTAGACTTACCAACTCTTACATGAGAATCGGTGGAATGACACATGATTTATACGAGGGTTGGGAAAGTGATTTAGCAGACGTTTTAACAAAGATTGATTTTGGAATCACAGAATCATTAAAGATGATTTTACATAATAGAATTTATAACGACCGTATTCAAAATGTGTCTCCTGTAACTGCTGGGCAAGCAATTGACTACGGTTTTACTGGACCAAATTTACGAGCTTCTGGAGTAGCATATGATTTGAGATTTGCGAAACCTTATTATGGGTATGAGACCTATGACTTCGATATGGTTGTCGGCTCAGTTGGTGATACTTATGACAGAATGATGGTGCGATTTGATGAGATGAATGAGAGTATGAAGATTATTCGTCAAGCTGTAAAAAGAATCCCTGATGGTTCTGTAAGTGTAGAAGACAGACGCATCACTATGCCAACAAAATCCTGTGTCTATGGTGGAATCGAGGGCATGATGAACCAGTTTAAGCTTGTCATTGAGGGTGTTTCAGTTCCTGAGGGTGAATACTATGGAGCCTATGAGGCTGCAAATGGTGAACTTGGATTCTATATAGTGAGTGATGGAAGTGGAACTCCGTATAAAGTGAAGGTTCGTCCTCCAAGTTTTTACCATATGTCAGCGTATCCAAAAATAATAGAAAATTATCAGGTTGCTGATGCGATTATGACCTTAGGTAGCCTTAATATCATAGCGGGGGAAATGGATAGATGAGTTTTACATTTACAGCAGAAAATTTATTAAAAATAGAAGAATTAAAAATACAGTATCCAAATCCTAATGCTTTAAACCTGCCTTGTCTTTGGATGGCTCAATATCAAGATGGATATATTTCTATAGATGCTATAGATACAATCGCTGAGGTTATAGGTATGTCTGCAATGGAAGTGTATAAGGTTGCGACTTTTTACACTATGTTTGACCTTGAGCCACAGGAAAAACTAAAAGTTCAAGTGTGTAAAACGCTTTCTTGTAAACTTTGTGGAAGTGATGAGATTCTACAGCATCTAGAATCTAAAGATGTAAAGGTTCAGCATGTTGAATGTCTTGGTTCATGTGGGACTGCACCAGTTATGCAAATAAATGATATTTATTATGAAAACCTTACAAATAATAAGGTCGATGAGATTTTAAAGGAGCTTAAATGAGAGACTGTAGATTAGT
>JAFLJZ010000086.1 GCA_022712775.1 Sulfurimonas sp. | reverse complement strand
CCGACTCTTAAAAAAATTATACTTAGCTTTTTGCTATTTTTTACGCTAAACGCAAATGCTGCAAACCCATATGCAGTTCTTGTAACAACTCAAGGGGTGATTGAACTGGAACTTTTTGAAGATGTTGCACCACTTGCAGTTGAAAATTTTATGACACATATTAAAAATGGTTATTATGATGGTATTGCCTTTCATAGAATTATTAAAAACTTTATGATTCAAGGTGGAGACCCAACTGAAACTGGTCGTGCTGGTAAAAGTATTTGGGGGAAACCTTTTAAAGATGAATACAAAGGAAAAGTATTTGATAAATATGGTGTACTTGCAATGGCAAATTCAGGAAGAAATACAAATGGCAGTCAATTTTTCATCACTACAGCAAATACATACTGGCTTAATGGAAAACATACTATTTTTGGTCAAGCAACAAAAGAATCTTTTGAAACTTTACAAAAATTAAATACTGTCCACACAATGCGAGGTGATAGACCTTTAGAAAGACAAGAGATAGTAAAAGCCTATATTAAAAAGTAGACTGTAACCAAAATGTAATGCAATTTTTAGTATAATCACACAAAATTTATATGCGGAGACAGCATGGAAATACAAACAATTGCAAAACTTGAAAAAGAAGCACTAAAAGAAAGCGGAACTGATTTTACTAGATTAGGTTTTGCTCTTTTCTTTATGATAGCTGTACTTACCTATAGTCTACTAAGTAATGGTGGAATTAGTAACAATATGTTCTTAGCAGTAGCTGCTGTCATAGGTGCATATATGGCAATGAACATTGGTGCAAATGATGTAGCTAACAATGTTGGTCCAGCTGTTGGTTCAAAAGCCATGACAATGACTGTGGCTATTATTATTGCCGCAATTTTTGAAGCTGCTGGTGCTATTATAGCAGGTGGAGAAGTAGTTAACACCATTAAAAAAGGGATTATTGATATTGATGCCTTTGGCGGAAATCCTGATCCTTTTATTTGGGCAATGATGGCGGCACTTCTTGCTGCTGCTCTATGGCTAAACTTCGCAACTATCATGAAAGCTCCTGTTTCAACAACACACTCTATTGTTGGTGGAGTTATGGGTGCTGGAATCGCAGCTGCAGGCTTTAGCATTGTAGACTGGGGTACTATGGCGAAAATTGCTGCTTCATGGGTGATTTCACCTGTTTTGGGTGGTATTATTGCTGCTGCTTTTCTTCTTGCCATTAAAAAGTCTATTGTATTTAAAGAAGATAAAATCACAGCTGCAAAAAAATGGGTACCTGTTTTTGTTGCCATAATGTCTTGGGCATTTGTAACGTATTTAACACTCAAAGGTCTTAAAAAAATATGGCCTAGTATTCTTGAAACTTTAAATATGCTTCCTCTCATTACACTCGAAATAACTAAGAAACCTTCATTTTCAACAGCATTAACCTTAGGTTTAGTTATAGCTATAGTTGTATACTTTGCTGTAAAAAAACGATTACAAAACAATACTACCACACTCAAAAACAACAAGGCTTCTGTAAATACGCTCTTTACAATTCCACTTATCTTTGCAGCAGCACTTCTTAGTTTTGCGCATGGTGCAAATGATGTTGCAAATGCTATTGGACCATTAGCTGCGATTAATGATGCTGTTATTAATGGTGGAATTTCATCAAGCGCCGAGATTCCATTATGGGTTATGGGTGTTGGAGCCTTAGGTATTGCCTTAGGTCTAGCTCTTTATGGACCAAGACTTATTAAAACTGTTGGTTCTGAAATTACAGAACTTGATCAAATCAGAGCATTTTCTATTGCCATGGCTGCTTCTATTACGGTTATTATCGCTTCACAGCTTGGTCTTCCTGTTAGTTCAACTCATATCACAATTGGTGGTGTTTTTGGTGTTGGTTTCTTGCGTGAGTACCTTCACCTCACTAATCCAGTACGCTCCATTGAAGAAGATGAGCTTGTTATTGCTGATGAGCAGGCGACTCTAGATGCGTACAAAGAAGAGATTAAAGCACTTGATTCTAAAAAAGAAAAAGAAGAACATGACTATGAAAGAATTGTTGCACTCTATAAGCTTATAAAAGAAGAAAATAAAATCATTAAATCAACCAAAAAGCATATAAAACAAATAAAAAAAGTTGAATATGTAAAACGCGATGCTATTAAGAAAATCTTTGCTGCATGGATTATCACTGTTCCAGCAGCTGGAACATTAGCCGCTATATTATTTTTTACAATTAAAGGGATTATGATTTAAAAGTCTTGCTTTTAAACTATATCCTCCTGTGTTTTTACACAGTTTCTACCACTATTTTTAGCTAGGTAGAGTGCCTTATCTGCTCGCTCTACAACTTCTTTCATCTCATCACCTTCTCTAACTGATGCTACACCTATACTGACGGTAATGTTACCTACAATTTCTAAGTCTAATGATTCAATATACTTTCTTAGCGTTTGCGCTAATATGCTAGCATTTTCTAAACTTGCAGTTGGCAATAAAGCAATAAATTCTTCTCCACCCCATCTACAAACAATATCTATACCCCTTAATGTTCTCAAAATTGCATGCGATACTTGAATTAAAACGCTATCTCCAACATTATGTCCATAGCTATCATTTACTTTTTTGAAAAAATCAATATCTATTAAAATCATAGATGTATCATTATGTCGCTGAAGCATTGTCTTGTATGTGGATAAGTAAAGTTCTGAGAACTTATATCTATTGTATAAACCAGTTAAAGAGTCTGTAGAAGCTAAGGTTTCATACTTTTTATTTTTATCTTCAAGCATTGTATTTATCTCTAAAAGTTCATCTTGATACTCAGTCATCAATAATGCCCATCTTGAGTATGTTAAGGTTATCAATTCTTTTTGTGTAATAATTCCAGATAGTATACCATTATCATCAACAACAATAACCCGTTTATGATGCTTTGTTTTCACAAAATCCAAAGCTGTTTTAATAGACAAATCTTCATGTATTGTATCTACTGGTGATGTCATATAATGTGAAATTTCTAAATGTAAGTCACTATTTTGCGCAATCAATTTCATTACATCTTTTGTTGTGATTACACCTATTGGTTGCATGTTTTCAACAATGATGACATTATCAAAAGCATCTGCAAGCATCTCTGTAAATAGAGTAGATGTAATCATACTTTTTTCTACCCACTTCATTCTACGATTTTGTTTTAAAAGATCTACTAACCTATAATTATCCATTAAAGTATCTGGATCAATATTGCTCGCTATATCCGTTTGTGTTACCAACCCATAAAGAGAACCATCATCATTAAGTGCACAAATATATTCCATACTATCACTTAGGTACTCTAAGGTGTCTAAAACATTTTTATGCTTTAGAATTGTTGGTACAAGAGGTAAAGAAACTTCTGATAATTTTATATCTAGATTTTCATATTTCTTTTTTATTCCTAAAATATCAATGACTCGCAATACTCTAAAGCAACCATCATCGATAACTATGACATTTCTATGATTTTCTTCTAGCATAATATCGAGCGCATGAGAAACTTTACAACTTGTACTGACGCTTGAGACAGATGTAGTTGCTATCTCACTTATTAATGGAAATTTCATCTCACCTCTTTTTATTTATTTAAAAAATCTTGAACTTTAAGGGCTTGAATATGTTCTTTTACATCATGTACACGAAGTAAAGAAACTCCATTTCTTACAGCTTCTAAATGTAAGGCTAATGTTCCCCCAAGTCTATCTTTAACCGAAGATGTATCAATACTATCTATCATAGATTTTCTTGACGCACCTACTAATATCTTTTTTTCTAATGTCAAAAAATGTTCTAAGTTTTTAATTAAAGAAAGATTATCCTCTAAGCTTTTTCCAAAACCTATTCCTATGTCAACTATTATATCACTTACTCCAAAAGATTCTGCTTTTTTCACTCTTTCTTGTAAGAATTCATAGACATTATTTAGGAGGCTGTCATAACTAGGATTGTCTTGCATTGTCTGGGGTGTCCCTTGCATATGCATAATAACAGCCGTCGCATTATAAGTTGCACAAAGTTTACAAACCTCATCATTTGCCAAACCAGTAATATCATTTACTATACTAAAACCGCTCTCTAAGGCATAAGAAATAACTTCTGGCTTGTAACTATCAATACTAAATTTCACCTTCTCATAAAGCTTATTTTGCTTTATGCTATCAAGAATTGGTTTTACTCTTTTAAGTTCCTCATCTGTACTTACCACTTGCGCATTTGGACGAGAAGACACACCCCCAATATCTATGATGTTAGCACCCTCTTCTATCATCATCTCAATTTTTTCAACTGCTTCTCTATCTTGGTATCTACTCTCTTTAAAAAAGCTATCTTCATTCGCATTGATAATACCCATAATTTCTACAGACTTTGGCTTTTTTACTTTTAAAATTACTTGGAGATGATTTGCAAGTTCTTTTAATCCAAAAGGTTGTGCTAATTCTTTTTTACTTAGTACTTTAAGCTGTTGCTCTGTTGCGATTAAAACACAATCAACAAAGGGTGTTTTTGCGATTACAGTTCCTTTTGGTACTGCTAAATCTGCCCCAATAGAAAGCGCATCTTGTTTTAAAATATTTGCTCCACCAACGTGTAAATCTTTGATGTAGATAACATGATGTTTCATTTTTGAAGCTAAAATACTCACCCCTCCACCATCAACACCAATTTTTTTTAGTAAGGCTTTAGCATTAACATCAGAAGAGAGTTTTTCTATATTCATTATTTTTCTCCAACAAAACTCATAAGTAACATCGCAAATATATTTTGAGGCTTTGAGTTTACTTCAAGTAATCGATACGCCTTATCAAAGTTATCTAGCTGTTGTCTTGAGAGAAGTAACTTATCTACAACTGTTGCTCTATGATACAGCGCTTCTACTAAAAGTTTTGCTTCCATTTTACTCACACGTGCATGTTCTTTTAAGAAAGAAAAAATATGTGCATAATCGATTTTTAAAAGGTTTAAATCAAGTTCTATCACTTCATGCGTTACATCACCTTGAATAAGAGGTAGACGAGAACGAACAGTTGGAAGTAAGTTTGATTTTGTTGGGGAAATTATAATGTACTCTATGTTGCGAGGTGGCTCTTCTAAGACTTTTAAAAGTGCATTTTGCGAAATTACATTAAAGTTATTTGCTCCAAGGATTATATACTTAGTTTGCGATTCACTAATATATGATTCATTAATCACTGCCTTAGCATGTTCTATTTTAAAGTCACCCTCTTGGATAAAACCTACAACTCTAT
>JAFLJZ010000085.1 GCA_022712775.1 Sulfurimonas sp. | reverse complement strand
CAAAACTACCTCGTGTACCAATTGTCTGCCAATAATAAACTTAAATGCCTAACAAAAAGTTCAAGTGGGACTCCGCGAACCCGCGCGTTTTTGCAAAGAACGCAAAAAAATGACGATTATTGAAAACATCCCTCATGAGGTAGCAGCAGATATGCAAATGGCTTATAGCGAAGATGAACTTGATGCACATATGGAAGTTATCAGTAACTCCGATGTAGTTCCCAAGATGTTAAATGATGATTCTCTCTCAGCTGGGGATATTCAATACAATGGCGATTTAAAGAAAAAAGACTTAGAAGGTTTTGCAAAAACTTTTGATGATACTGAATTTAATCCAAACGAGAAATAACAATGGCTGTAATTTTCGAATCATGTATCAAAATAGATCCTGATGGAGCCTGGTATATTACACTTACAGACACTGTCGATAACCGCGTGGCAGTTTGCCGTGATTTAGATGAGTACTCTCAAAAGGTAGAAGATTTTGGGGCTGATTATGGAGGGAACATTGACGAAGTAAAATGGTTAAAAGATGATGATGTACCTCCCCAAACTATGGATGAAATACGATTAGAAATGTCTAAACACCAAGAAGATATTGAAAAAGCAAAAGAAGACAGTTAAGTACCTACAAAAGGATATCTATTCATGAAGTTAAAGTTATTATACTTTTTTATATTTATAGGTCTACTTTTATTCTTTTTCCTTAAAACAACTACTATTTACTTCCTGGAAAAATCTTTAACAAAATCTATGAAAAAAAATGTAGAAATAACTTCATTTTCCTTTTATCCACTACAACTTGATGCAATAATTACAGTAGAAAACTTACCAGAAGGTGTAATAGTACATGCCGAGTATGCTGGTGGTTTATCTATAAAGCCAAAATCAATTGGAAAATATATTATTACAAGTACATCTTTGGGTGGTTTTGTGCATATAGATTATGAACATTATACTTATAATATAAAAGTAATAGATGTAGATTTTAAAAAGCTTGCGATTATCTTTGAAGATAAAAAAATTGTTAAATCTGGAAAAGTAAATGGAACAATGGTTTATTATAAAAAGCCACGAACTGGTTCTAGTAATTTAAAGATAACAGAAGTTGTTTTAAATATGCCCGATATAGATAAAACACTTACAAATGTAAACGATGCACTAAATTTCAATCTTGTTCATTTGTTTTCAGTTAATGTAGATAAATCAAAAAAACTCCCAAAAGAAACAAAAGTAGATCACTTTCAATTCGATATTACATTACGAAATGACATGATAACAGCAAAAGATGTTGCTCTAAGAACAAAAAACTACCGTATATCTATCGTTGCAAATTTGCATAAGAAAGGTGCTATAAAATATTTTTATACCTATCTTCTTGATAAAAATGGTTGCTCAATTGTTACACAATCTTTTAGTGGAAATATACGCGACCCTGAAAGAAAAACTTCAACATCGGTGGTAAATGTTGTCCAGTCAAGTCCAACTTCTTTTTTTGGTATGGGGCAACAGATGATGCGATATGGCAACAAGTATTCAGAGCAGGCTGGATTTAAAAGTCAAAGCAAACAAATGTCATCTTATATGATTAAAGAAAGTGATTATCTATTTGGAAATGTATCTAAAATTGTTTTACCACAGGATTGTTCTGTTATTTACCGTGGTATTGTAAAGCATCCTGCTGATCCTAAAAAGGCTTTAAACAACACTAATAAAGATTCAAACGATATTCAAAAAGCTCTAAAAAATCTTCCCATACCTTATCAAGGGGACCTTCTACCTTAATCCTGTCTCCTGAGTAGGGATGCGTAAATTCTAAAGAGATAGCATGAAGCATTAAGCGATGACAATCATAATGCTCTCGTACCATTTTGTTATGCTCTCCTCTACCGTATTTTGTATCTCCAATAATATGATGTGATAAATGTTTCATATGACGTCGAAGTTGATGTTTTCTTCCAGTTTTTGGAGTTAATTCTACAAGTGAATACCTTGTTTTATCATACCTGCCAACTGCAAAAGGAAGTTCTGCTGTAGCTAACCTTTTAAATGCAGTTTGAGCTTCTTGGGCTTCTTTAATTTCACTGGACTTTTTATCTGCAATCTTATCAAGTTTAACACTTAGGGCATAATCTATAATACCAACTTCAGCAATATATCCACGAACAACTGCTATATATTTTTTTTCTATTGTATGAGAAAAAAATTGCTCACTCATAAGCCCTGCTGTCTCGCTATCAAGAGCAAAAAGTAAGACTCCAGAAGTTGGTTTATCTAGTCTATGTATAGGATATACCCATTGGTCAATCTGATCCCGTAGTATTTTCATTGCAAAATATATTTCTTTAGAATCTATCGGTGATTTATGAACTAAAAGAGCAGTGGGCTTATTTATAGCCACAAGGTACTCATCTTTGTAAAGGATTTCTAATTCATAATCTTCAAACATGAAAATGAATTATCTAGCATCTCTTTTTGTAGTTTTTCTTTTTTTGGTTGTAGTCTTCGTCTTTACTAACTTCGATGTATTTTTATTATACTGGCGTTCTTTTTTCTTTCCTGGCTTTTTATGCTCACTTTTAAGCTTCGTTTCATCAATATCTTTTCTTCGTATATTTGGATCTGGCTCAAATCCCTCTACTGTTTCTTGTGGAATCTTCTGTCCAATTACTTTTTCAATCTCTCGAATATCAAATTTTTCATAAATATCAATTAATGAAATCGCTTCACCTTCACGCCCTGCTCTTCCCGTTCTACCAACACGATGTACATAATCTTCAGGCACTGATGGAAGTTCATAGTTTATAACATAAGGTAGTTCTTCAATATCCAAACCTCGTGAAGCAATATCAGTTGCTACAAGTACTTTTACTTTCATTGCTTTAAACTCAGCCAATGTTTTTAAACGCTTAGCCTGAGCAATATCTCCATGAATAAGACCACATTTTAGTCCATCTTTTTTAAGTTCATCAAAAAGCTTATTAGCACTTACTTTTGTTCTTGTAAAAACTAAAACCTGTGGATAATTTCTTGAGCCAATCAAATATGCTAATAACTCTGCTTTTTTATCTGTATCAACTAAATACGCTACTTGATTGATTGTATCTACTGTTGAATTTTTCTTTGATGTTTCTATAAAGGCGGGACTACGAAGAACAAGTTTCGATAATTTTCTAACCTTATCACTATATGTAGCTGAGAACAACAGTGTTTGATGTTTTTTCGGAAGTAAGGGATGAATTTTTCGTATATCTTTTGTAAAACCCATATCTAACATTCTATCTGCTTCATCAAGAACAAGAACTTCTACCTTTGTTATATCAAGATTACGCTCAATATGTTCTAAAAATCTACCCGGAGTAGCAATAATAATATCTACACCTTTTTTTAAAGCTCGTTGTTGTGATTCTATATCTTTTCCACCAACAAGTACGGCACATTCAACTTTCATATTTTTTGCATAACTCGTAAAGTCTTCAAAAATCTGAATTGAAAGTTCTCGTGTAGGTGAAAGTATTACAGCTTTTAGAGTTCTATCTTCCGTAGCTTCTGTTTTACGAAGTCTTTGAAGTATTGGCAAACCAAAGGCTGCAGTTTTTCCTGTTCCTGTTTGTGCTGTAGCAAAAATATCACTCTTTGCCATAACTAAAGGTATAGCTCTTTTTTGAATAAGCGTTGGATTTTTATAGCCTAAATCTTTTATAGCGCTAAGTAATGGTTTTATTAGTCCTAACTTTTCAAATGACATATCTCTGCTCCTAATTAGCTTTTAATAGTGGAATTTTAGCATATTATTTGCGACATATTGTTATAATCAACGTATGATAAGAAAAACACTTAAAAAGACTAGTAAACATAAAAAGTTTAATGATTTTATAAAAAAGTATAAGATTCCAAAAGAATACTTATCAACAAATAGAAGAATGGTCTCTAAAGCCGTTTTTATAGGTCTTTTTATAGCTTTTATTCCGATGCCCTTTCAAATGCTTCTCGTTCTTGTTCTCATTCCATTTGTAAAATTTAATGTTCCTATTGCCCTCGCAATGTGTTGGATAAGTAATCCGCTCACTATGCCTGCGATATATTATATTGAATATTTAACGGGTTCATTGATTCTCGGTATTGAAATTGCACCTGTGGAAATGACACTAGAATGGTTTAGTGAAAATATAGATAATATTTTTATACCTCTTTATTTTGGAACCCTTATATACTCTCTTTCGATTGCTTCAGGTGCCTATTGGCTCGTAAATCACTTTTGGAAAGGTTCGGTGCATAAAGATAAAAAACTTCATCGAAATGAACGATAAAAAGAGAAGAAAATCAAACCTAATCCTATAAATAAGAAAGGTATGCTTAACATTTGACCAGTGCTAAGTAACATTTCATCTGAATATACAGCCTGTCTTTCTTTTACAAACTCTATCAGTATCCTAGCAATAAAAACAAGACTTAAAAAAACACCAAAAAGAAAACCTGATTTAATTTTCTCACTTTTATACAGATATAAAAGTAACAAAATTATAAATATACTAAGATAAGAAAAAGCTTCGTATAGTTGTACCGGGTGTCTAGGCAGTGAATCAATACGAGAAAAAACAATTGCCCATGGCACCTCAGTTTCTAAACCAATAATTTCAGAATTCATATAATTACCCATACGCACAAAAAATGCAAATAAGGCTGTTGGAATCGCTAATCTGTCTAAAAGATAAAGAAAACTAATAGCATTCTTTTTAGCATAGTAAAGGGCAGCTAAAATTGCTCCTAGTCCTCCACCGTGACTTGCTAGTCCACCTTCATGTATAGCTAAAATTTTAAGTGGATTAGCAAGGTAATATGCAGGGTCATAAAATAAACAATGCCCTAATCTAGCACCAATAACAATTCCAATAACTATATAAATTTGCAAAGATTCTAATTGCTTAATGGGCTTATTTTCATGTTTATATATCCAGTTCATCATTCCAAAACCAGATAAAATTGCAGTCGCAAAAAATACTCCATACCAATGGATACTTAAAGGTCCTAAAGTAACAAGGATTGGGCTAACACTCCACTCAAAATACTCCATTATTTTTTTAAAGCCTCTGCTATAAGTTCAATAGGATTTTTAAATATTGTCTCAACACCTGCACCACTCATAGAGTTGTTAATCTGCATACGACAAGCACTACACTCCGCACTAACGATATCCGCACCTGTTGCTCCAATCATCGCTGCTTTTGGCTTTCCAGCAGCCTCTGCAAAATGATACTTTTCACTCTGCATTGTGATTCCACCAAAACCACAACAAGTATTTGGATCACTCATCTCAACTATTTTATAATTTTGTCTGATTAAGTTTCTTGGCTCTTGATGAATACCTTGCATTTTTTTTGCATGGCAAGGGTCATGATAGGTTACAATTTTCGTATCTTTTTTTCTTGAGGCTAAAACAGATTCTAGTTCTGTATGATGCTGTAACCACTCAGTAGCCATGTAAACTTTAGACATAACAACTTTCGCTCTAGCCTTCCAATCTGGCTGATCATGGAAGTAATGTTCATAATCGATTTTCAACATTGCCGAACAGGTAGCTTCTGGAATTAAAATCGCTTCAACATCAAAAGCAAATGTTTCAAAATATTCTATATTGTACTTTGCATTAGAATCTACAGTATCAAAATCACCTGTAAAATATGCAGGAGCTGAACAGCATTTTTGTGCCTTTGCTAAGAATGCATCAATTTCTAAAACTTCTAGAATCTCTAAAAGCGAATCACCTATATTTTTATAGTTGTAGTTTGCCAAACACCCTATAAAGATAGCTACCTTTCTTTTTCCACCATTATCAATATTTTCAGGATGAGAATTTAAAAAGGATGTTTTAGATAAGGATGGCAATAATCTATCAGTTTTTAATATTGGTAAATTAAAACGCGACTTCATCGAATCTATATCTGCTTTAATTTTAAAACCACATGTTTGAAATGTCCAACCAAGTTTAAAGGCTAAATCATTTAACCAACGATGACGAAGTAATAAAAAGAAAGCTTTTTTATACCAAGCGATTCCAAATTTTTGAGCTATGTCTGAGCGGACTTGCTCTATTACCATGTCTGTTGGAATTGACTTTGGACATACCTCAACACAGGCTGTACATAAAAAACATGATTCGAAAATATCTTTTGCATTTTTATCTAAATCTAAATTACCTTGCTTGTATGCTCCTAGTAAATCTAGAAATCCACGAGGAGAAGTAACCTCATCTGGATTAATCATGTGAATTGTACAAACGGGAATACACTTCCCACATTTTACACAGTCATCTTGTGTTTCATTAAAATTAAAAATATCACTTAAAGGTCTATCGCTCATTATATTGTCTTTGAAAATGTTTTTTTATTTGCACTATGTTTGCTCATATAAGCATCAAATGGCATCGCTATATTTCTAATAAGTAAGGTACCAGTTTCGCTACACTCTATAGAATCTTCACTCATTGTTAAAAGCCCGTCTTCTTCAAACGGTTTTAAAGCCTCTATCGCATCTTTAAAATATACTTTAAACTCTATATCAAAAAGCTTATTAAATCGTTTTATATCTAATTTAAAGTTACTCATAAGCTCCATAATTACGTATTGACGAATTAAATCATCTCTATTGAGAACCACACCTCTCTCAAAAGGTAACTTACCCGAATCAATAGCTTCCTCATATGAAGACATATCTTTAAAATTTTGGTTATAGCTATCAACACCCTCACCTATCGAAGTAAGCCCTACTCCGATTAAATCAGCTCCACCTTTTGTTGTGTAACCTTGAAAGTTTCTATGTAATTCACCCTTTTTAATAGCTTTAAAAAGTTCATCTTCAGGTTTTGCAAAGTGATCCATTCCAATCATCTTATAACCATTTGATGTCAAAAAATCGATTGTATATTGCATAATTTCTAGCTTTTCATCAGGACGAGGAAGTGTAGTTTCATCAATCTTACGCATAGTTTTTTTAAGCCAAGGTACATGCGCATAATTAAACACGGCAAATCTATCTGGTTGAAGTGTTAAGGCAAGAGAGAGTGTTTCTTTAAAGGTTTCAAGCGTCTGATATGGAAGACCATAAATAAGGTCAGTGTTTACTGAAACCATATTATATTTTCTTGCTAGTTCCATCGCATCTTTTGTAATCGCATAGGGTTGTACACGGTGTACTGCAATTTGAACCTTTTCATTAAAATCTTGAATACCAAAACTTACACGATTAAATCCAGCCTCACTCATCACTTTCATTTGCGCTTCGTCTATATGACGAGGGTCTATTTCACAAGAAATCTCAGCACCATCTACAAAATTTGGAAAATAAGACTTAATATTTTCTATAATTTCTTGAAGTTGAGGGGCTGTAAAAAATGTTGGTGTTCCCCCACCAAAGTGCATTTGGATAACTTCGCGATTACAATCTAAATGAGAAGATAAAATTTCTAACTCTTTTTTTAAGTACTCCATATAACGAAGCATCTTGTCTTCTTTTGAGGTAAAGACAACATTACATCCACAAAAATAACAAGCATTTCGACAAAATGGCAAATGAAAATATAAACTAATTGGACGGGATGAATCTTGTGATTCTATTTTTTGTATATATTCATCGTAACCATAAGCATCGCTAAACTCTAATGCAGTGGGATAACTTGTGTAACGAGGACCTGGTTTAGAGTACTTTAAAAATTTTGAGAAATCTAACATTTATAATATCCATTCTTGTATTAATTGACGCGATTATCTCTAAATAATGCTAAGGAAGTGCTTATGCGTCTAGTTCACCTGCTAAACTTTGGTACACAGGTGAAGTATTTAAAAGCTCCGTATGTGTTCCAAATGCCACGATTCTACCCTTTTGCATAACAAGAATTTTATTCGCATCTTCTATAGTGCTTAGTCTATGGGCTATAGTAATAGTTATCTTATCTTTTGTGTATTTATCTAAAGCTTTCTTAATTCTTTTTTCACTTTCATTATCAAGTGCTGATGTTGCTTCATCAAAAAGTAAAAGCGAAGAATGTTTATATATGGCTCTTGCAATTGCAACACGCTGTCTTTGACCACCAGAAAGATTTGCGCCAAACTCTTCCATTTTTGTATGTATACCATTTTCCAAGGATTCTACAAAGCTTGTTGCATCAGCTAAAGCCAAAGCTTCTTCTACTCTTTTCTCATCAATCTCTTGTCCATAGGCAACATTTGAAGCTAAGCTGTCTTGAAAAATATAAATTCTTTGTGACACTAAAGAGATATGGTATTTTAAAGATTCTTGACTTAAATTTTTAATATCTTCACCATTTATAAAGATACTCCCACTTTGAGTATCATAAAAACGAAGAAGCATATTAATAAAAGTAGTTTTCCCACCACCAGAATCACCAACAAGTGCGATACTATCACCTTTATTTATTTCAATATTTATATCTTGTAATGCATAGGAATCATCATATTTGAGAGAGACATTGTGGAATTTTATTTGTTCAATATCTTTTTTTAAAATTTTCGAACCATCAAGAATTTTATTTTCTGTATCTAAGACTTCAAAAATTCTCTCACTTGCAGCTTCTGCATCTGGTATCTTTGCGTAGATAGAACTTATTCTACGAATAGGCTGAAACACTAAACCAACTGCAGTTAAGAATGCAGTAAATTCACCTACACTCATATTTCCATCATATACTTCTCTACCACCAATAAAGATAACTGCTGCAAGCCCTAGTGCTCCAATAATTTCCATCATTGGAGAAACTATTTCTCCTACATAAACTGCCTTCATTGTAACCTTGAAAAATTGCCAATTTTGCGTACAAAAACGATCCATTTCATACTTTTCAGTTGCATTCGCTTTAATAATTTCACTGTTATTAAAAACTTCTGTAAGTCTTGTAACCATATCTGCATTTTTTTCTTGCGAACGGTGTGAATATTTTTTTAATTTTTTTGCAATCAAAGTTAATGGGTAAATAACTAATGGCATTACAATTAAGGAATAAAAAGCCAAAAGAGGATTTAAATAAATAATATATGCGATAAGTGCTATAACAGTTAATATCTCTCTAAAAAGTTCAGGAAGCATATTTGCTGCAAAATATTGAATACGGTTCAAATCATTTGTGATTCTTGAAATTAGTTCTCCACTACGGTTTGTATATATAATGCTCATATCAAAATTAATAATTTTTTCTAAAAGCAAGGCTCTAAAACGAGTTATAATATGTTGCCCAATATATGTCATATAAATAGACTGAACATAACGACCTATAGCTTTTGCTATATAAATGATGATTAAGGCTAATGGAATAAGATAAAGCATATCTTCTTCGCGTTTTATAAACATATCGTCCATTAAAGGTTGCATAATATGTGCGGTTGCAGCAGTCGCAGCAACCGTTACTAAAATTCCAATTAACACAAAAAAATACTGGAGCTTATACTCTTTCATATATGGCCAGTATCGCTTTAAAATCGCTCTCAAATTCATTATCCTGTATTAAATTATCTACGGCATTTTTCAGTAATTTTTAATTTTATGATAAAATAACTATTATTTTTTAGGATTTGCATGAAAACAACTACTTCTACTTCATTACCTTTTATCTCAATAGTATGTCCTTGTTATAATGAAGAAGAAGTGATTGGTCACTTTTTACAAAGTATTACGAAGGTCCTAAAACAAAGTAAAAAAACTTATGAGATTATTTTTATAGATGATGGAAGTACAGATAAAACCTTAGATGTGCTTATAGAATCTAAAAAAGAGTATGAATTTATTAAAATTTTAAAACTTTCAAGAAATTTTGGTAAAGAGATAGCTTTAACTGCTGGTATAGAATCTAGTAGTGGAGAGACCGTTGTTCCCATAGATGTAGATCTGCAAGACCCACCTGAAATAATTTTGAACTTTATAAAAAAATATGAAGAAGGCTACGATGTAGTTGTTGGAAAAAGAGTTGACAGAACAAGTGATACCTTTGCTAAAAAATTCTCTGCTGAAGCCTTTTATAAATTTCATAACAAAATATCTGACATCACTATTCCTAACAATGTTGGTGACTATAGATTAATGTCCAGACGAGTAGTAGAAGAGATTAAAAGACTACCAGAATCACAAAGGTTTATGAAGGGTATTTTTGCTTGGATTGGCTTTAAGACCGCTGTAGTTGAATACAAGAGAGAAAGTCGTGTAGCGGGTGAGACCAGCTTTAACGGTTGGAAACTTTGGAATTTTGCACTTGATGGAATCACAAGTTTTAGTACGGTTCCTCTGCGAATTTGGCTTTATGTCGGCGTTATTATCGCAGGATTCGCTTTCATATATGGTTCTATTATTATAGTAAAAACTCTTATATTTGGAATAGACAGTCCTGGTTATGCTTCTCTACTTAGCGTTGTTTTATTCCTAGGTGGCGTACAACTTATGGGAATTGGTATTCTTGGTGAATACATTGGAAGAATTTACATAGAATCAAAGAATAGACCTATTTATATCATAGAGAACGAATATTAAACAGTTACTCAAATATGGGCTGGTTGGTGTATTTTCTACACTCATACATATAGGTATTGCATTTTTATATATTTATAGTATCAATGATAATGTTTTATTTGCTAATATATCTGGATTTTGTATCGCATTTATTTTTTCCTATACAGTACAATCAC
>JAFLJZ010000084.1 GCA_022712775.1 Sulfurimonas sp. | reverse complement strand
CAACCTTGAATTCATAGTTATTTGCATAATAACTCTCAAATCCATCCATCCATCCATAACTATAGGCAATCGAAACAATACATTTTAGTAATTTACCAGTATAGCCTTTAGCTAAGTATATATGTTCTTCAAAAATGAATTTTTGGAACATATCTTTAGTAGCATTTTCATTTAAAATATATTTATATTTTTTTGCATGAAGCTTTTCGTAAAAAGAAACTAGTTGGTCAATATCTTCACTTATATCATTTGCTAATAAAAATATAGAATTACTTACCATATTAGTGTTATAACCTAACTCTTCAAACATTGTTTTAATAATTCTATCTTCTGTAATTATTTGGTAATTATGATTAGCAGAATAAGCTAAAGCTCTATACTCCTGGTAGCCAATTTGTGGAGCTAATATTTTCTCACTATCTGCTAAAGCAAGTACAGTTTCCCTATCATCAATTATTCTTTCATATTTTGTAATTTTTGTTGCTAAATAAATCAAATAATCTTTATCTTGCTTAATATCATCCTCATTCGCTATGTTTTTAAATAAGTCTTTTCCATCACTATTAACAGTAAAAATTTCGGTTTTACCATTTAAATCATTAATAAAATCAAGTAGAAAATCAACTGTTGTTTGTTGTATGTAAATATCACTTCTTTTAAGTACAATATCCAATTTTTTCATATAATCAATGAAAATAATTGAAGATAAAGTAAGAATCTTTTTTGTATTTTCCAAAGTAATATTATTATTACCTGTATTAAAATTTATTATATTAGATTCATATAATCTAGGTATTAATTCAAAATAAGATTCATATTTTCCAGCTATTTTATAGAAGGATATATTAGAACCCTCACTATATTTCAAAAAAATATCTTTAGTATTATTCGCTTGTTGAATTATAAATTCTTTTAAATTTCCAATTGGGTCTTCTGGTGTTGATTCTATTTTAATGATATTTTTATTCTCAATAGAATAAATAAATTTATTACATATCCGATGAAAGATAGAAAATTTTTCAATATTACTTTCTTGAGATAGTAAATTAAATTTTACATTACTCATAAGACTAAAATTATGACTATCGTGAGTACTCTTTACTAAGGTTTTAGGCAAGTAGTATTTCTCTCCCCTTTTTATAGTAATATTTGAGTCAACCAATAAGTCTTCGGGATTAATATTAGTAAGAGTATAAAAATATAAACTACTCATCATATTTTTTTCTTGAGATGTTAAATCATCAATATTTATTTCTAATAATTTCTTGTTTATGTATCTAAATCCAATATTATAAGACTTATCTACCACCACCATATAATAAGAAACAACAAAGCATTCTTCTATTGATAGAGTGTTTATCTTACTTTCTAGAAAAGATATATAAACCTTATCTTGTTCTTGATTTAGTACAGAACCTTTTGTCTTAAAGAAATTTTGTATGCTACAGTTTTGTAATACAATACAAGCAAAATTGATTTTTGACTTATCTTCAAAATCTAAATTTTCCCAAGCAGTTTGATAAAATAAATATGCTTTTGTAAATATTGCATACTTCATATAAATATTTGCAATTATAATAGAGTATTTAACTTCATCTATTTCTTTTAAATATCTTTCAAAATCTATTAGATATACATTTTTATCTTCCAATATTAGTTCTAATGTATCTTGAATTATTATTTTATTACTATCTTTATATCTCAAAGACAGTTCTATAAAGTCTTTAGACCTCTTATTATGAGATAATAATTTCATTGCCTTCAAAAGGAGTATGTCATGAGTAATATCACTATCAAAATATTTCAACAATCTATCTAACAATTCATTGTCAATCTTACTATTTTTTATCTGCTGAACATCTAGATATGTTAAAAAAGATATTAAAGAATTATCTTTATACTTTTTAACCAATTGAACAGATTTATCATCAATATCTTTGTTTTCTAATATTTGAGCCTCAATGTACATACTTAGAACTATTTCTTCATTTAAATATTCTTCGTTATCAAGAATATATGTTAATACTCTTTGAGGATTATTTTTAATTATATTATCTAAATAAGGAATTAAGATACTTTTGTCTACTAATATTCGTTCTTCAATTTCTGAGTAATTAATTTCACTGGTCGGAAGATATAAATTATATGAAAGAAAATTTATACTATCAATATCTTTAGCTTTCATTAGTTCGTATTTTTCAGTGAATAAATCTTTGTTCTTGAGTATCCATAAACAGTGCATATAATGATTTTTTAAACTCTTTTGTGCAGCAACTCCAAAATAACTTATATCATTAATTATTAGCTCTAATATATCTTTCGTTTGTTTAATTTTCACTTCATAATCATCAACATGTTTTGCATTAAATATTTGATTAACTACATAATATGAAAAATCTTTGTATATTTCTAATTTATCAAAAACATCTGTTTCATACTCATCTAGATAACTCATAAATATTTGCTCTGATGTATTAAAAAACTTTTCATTATTTGTTAAAGAGTAAAGATTTGAATATATCATCCCTCCGATAAAATCTATCCTTTTATCTTTTATATGATTATGCAATTTAAAATCTTCATAAAGAGCCTGTGCTTCATCAAATTTACTAGAATTTAATAAAAAAATCATCTCGTAGTATTCTTGTGGGTTTTCATTACCATCAAATTCTTTTTTAATTTTTAAAATTATGTCATCAAACTCTTTTCTATTTCCATTGAGGGTAGCTATACTTGCTTTTACTTCATAAAAATTGATTTCAAGATATTTACCAAGTTGTTTTTCTATATATTCTAAATTTGCATAAACTTTGTCAAAATTTCTAAGTGTAAAATAAAATTGTGTTTCAAGCATTAAAAAATGGTATCGTGCTTTTTCATATGATAGATGTTCTTTTTTTGAAGAAAATATATCACTAAAAGCAATTGATATTTTACCTTCTGAAAAAGTACGTTTTATCTGCTTTAAATGAGTATCAATTGTGGTGTTAATCAAAACAGTATTGTTCTGACTTATATCTCCAAAGTTAAATATTGAGTTCAAAAGATTTTTCATCATTTTTTAATCTTTTTTTTCATTTTTTTGAGAAATATTTCCAGAGTTAAAAATAGAGAAAAGTTTATTAAATTGAAAATTATATTTCACCATAAACTTACATAAACTAAATCCTACAATTAAACTAATAATACTTGCGATACTACCAAAATCACTTAAATTCATAACATACCTCTTTTATATTAGGTATTGTATCTAATTAATAAAATCACATTCTTTTTTCTAATTATAATTCTTAGTATTCAAGAATGGAATAAGAGAGAGGTTTATCTAACTAAAGCAGCCCTAATATCTAAGTCCGAAGGGTTGATATATAACATTGTTGTTTTAATGTCAGCATGACCAATATACTGTTGCATAATTTTAGGATTAACTTTATTGGACGCCATCTCTGTCAGGATCCCTCTCCTAAAATCATGCGAAGAATGTCTATCTCCAAGAGCATCTTGAATTACTTTATTGACTGAATTTGTATAGACAGAGATTTTAGGCACTTTATTTAAAACTACTGAACCTCTTCTTTTAATGATAAAAGTTTCTTTGGGTTCATTCTCTAGTGAGTGAGCAAATAATTTTGCTATTGCTTTTACTGCTGTTTCACTAAATTGGATTTTTCTCTCTCTTTTAACTTTGTGTGAAATAATGATAAGTTCTTGATTTTCAATAATGGAATCAATGGATGCAAGATTTATCTGTAATAATTCAGAAATTCTAGCTCCTGTATAATACAACATCGTAAAAGTGCGCAACATATTTTGTTTTGTGGCATCTCTCATTTTATCGTCAGCATTTACAAAAGCATTAAGTCTTTTAAATTCTTTGGTTCCGATTGTTTCTTTGACTGATTGTATCTTTTTCATCATAATCTCCTAAAGCTAATAGTTTATCTCTTATAAGTGATTCTACTATGATATTTCTGTCCCTGGGGTTAGATCCTTCTATTAAAGTGCCTGATATAGGGATTTGAAAGTTAAAGGTAGTAATTTAGTGTAAAAAGATATGATTAGAAATACATCTTAGAATACTTATCTTCTTTGTCTTTTAGATAAAGAAGTGAAAAAGTGAGAAGAGCACCATTAAGTAATTGATAAGTTCCAATTGCATTTGAAGTATGTGGATAATTCTTATCTGTAATCAAATCATAATATTCATCAATATACATAAATTCATCATTTCTCATGTGATTGAAGCGACATACAATTAATGGCACTCCTTCATCGACATTAATTTTATCTTCTGATTGCTTTTTTATATTATTAAGTATTTCATCAATTAACTCTTCTGGGTTTTCAACATCTTGTGGTTTTGAAGCTTCTATTTCATCTTTGTATTCTTGCTGTTCTTGTTGCTTCTGATTTTTGACTTTAATTTTATCATCATAAATTTTATCTCTATAAGCCTTTTTATCTCTTACTGTATTTCCTTTTTTAATCGAGTCTTCCATTTGTGCATCTGCTTCTGCCCAAAGTATCGCATCTTTTTGTTTCTCTGGCTTTGCTACTTTCTTGGTTGCTTCTTCCTTAGGAAGTTTTCCAAACTTTATTAGATATGTATCCAATGAGAATTCCTCTTTTGATTTTTCTATTGTAATAGATATGTCAGATATTTTTTTCTCATTAACATTATCTATGACTTCCTGCCAAGGTTTTGGATTTGGAATCCCATCAATTAGTAATTCCAAGTCTTTTTTGAGAATTAGAATTTCTCTGTCTGGCATTTTGTAATAATCTTTACAAAGTAAATATAATCTTTTTGCTTTGTATCCAGCTATGTTAAACAAAATGTCTAAATCTACTTTCATGAAGTATGACTTAGTATGAAGAAGTGATGTTGCCAATTTTTTTGAAAACTCAATATTCAATTCATTTTTATCATCTATATGTATCAAATTAAATATATCAATCTTTTCAGATATTATTTCTTTGTTTTTACCTAATATATTTACTTCTATTTTTGCAGAAGTAAGATTGAGTAAAAATCGCTCTAATTTTTTGTAGGACGAGTTTCCAGTAATACCAAGTGCATTAAAGCTTGATAGTTTAATTTGTGTTCTGAAAATATCGTAATCAGGATTGAGTGTCTTTTTGTCCTCATCTAAAAATATCTTTTGCTTCTTATTTAACTGTAACAGATTTTTTCTGTATAAATATAAAAGAGCAAACCAATAATTTGTTTCTACTTCACTAAGATGCACTAACTCATCTTTGTAATTAAAAAAACAACTATGATTAATTGCCGAGGGTATGTTAAATTGTGTTGCCATAGTTTTACCTATATGTAGTAGTCAGGGGATAAGTCTCTAAGCTCTATCCACCTGCCATATCCTATTATACAAAATATTTTAACAGTCCATTGATATGTTGATAATGTCCATCAATATGTTGGTAGAGTCAAATGATATATTGGTAAAGTCCATCAATATATTGGTAGAGTCAAATGATATGTTGCTCAGGTCAATCAATATATTGCTAATAAAAGATAATTCCCTTAATAATATAAACTTTCCGACTGTAAGATTTACCCCCAAAGAGAAAAGAGAAAAGAGCAAAGAATAATCCTTGATGATAACGTCCAAGGACAGGATTAAGAGCCAGGGCTATTCGCCCACCTGCGGTGCTTATGATTTTCATTTCAATGTCTTCAAATTAATTCAATAAGATACTTATAATAAAACCTTGTAGATATGAAGATGTTATCTTAATGAATTCAAATGATGCAGATGAACTTATAATAAAGAGACTCAGGATATTCGATAGAACATATAACCTAAAT
>JAFLJZ010000083.1 GCA_022712775.1 Sulfurimonas sp. | reverse complement strand
GATGGGTGATAATCGTGATCATTCAAATGATAGCCGTTTTTGGGGTGCAGTTCCTTATGATAATATAGAGGGTACACCTTGGTTTATTTACTTTTCAATAGACGCAAACTGGGAAATAAGATGGGACAGAATGGGGAAAACTCCAACTGACTTAGAAGCACCGCGACATCTCGACTTAGCACGAGAAGAAAGAATTAGAATAGATAAAGATGACCATGGAATCTATTGATTTACTTAAAATAGGTGCAGCAGTACTCGCCCTAGCTATAGCCATAATAGGACATGAAATAGGTCATGGACTTGTAGCCTTAGCTTACGGTGATAAAACTGCTAAAAATGCAGGTAGATTATCTATCAACCCACTTATCCATGTGGATCTAGTTGGTACTATTATTGTTCCTGCCACTATGTATTTTCTACCTATACTTCTTGGTGGAGAGAGTGGATTTTTATTCGGTTGGGCAAAACCAGTACCTATAAATATGGCTACAGTAATACGTAAAGGTGGCTATAACGCCGCTATGCAAGTAGACTTAGCTGGGATTGTTTACAACTTTACACTTGCGGTAATTGCTTCTATAGTTATTATGTCAATGGCAAAACCAACAACTGTAGATAGTTTAGTATATATTTTTGCATATATTTTTGTGTTTCAACTTCTTATTATTAATGTAGTTTTAGGTGTGTTTAACCTCCTTCCTATTCCACAGTTTGATGGGGCACACCTTGTAATGCATCTCGCATTAAAACATAAGATGAATAAAGTTGCAGAGTTTTTCTATAAAAATGAAAGATACGGAATCATTGTAGTTCTTGTTGTCTTAATGACACCACTAAAAGATTACTTACTTATCATGCCTGTACAAACTATACTAAGCTTATTATTAAGCACTTAAGGAGAATATTTGAAATTTTTTGTCGCAACTGATCATGCTGGAATTGAGTTAAAAGATTATACGGTTACATTACTAAAAGAAAAAGGTCATGAAATTATAGACCTTGGACCTTTTACAACAGATAGAGTTGATTATCCCGATTATGCACATAAATTATGTGAAGAAGTTTTAGATGATGAAAGAACATATGGAATCCTTATTTGCGGTTCTGGGATTGGAATGAGTATGGCAGCAAATCGCCATGTTGGAATCAGAGCAGCTCTTTGTCATGATGCGTATACAGCAACTGTAGCTCGTGGACATAATGATGCGAATGTACTTTGTTTTGGTGAGCGAATCGTTGGACGTGGTGTTGCAGAATCAATCTTAGACGCTTGGATTGCAGGAAGTTTTGATGGTGGAAGACACACAGGTCGCGTTGCAAAAATAGAGTTACCTGAGGAGAAATAATATGTTTTGGGAATGGTCTTTACTTACGATTTTATCAATACTTTCAATATTTTTATTTGTAAAAATGTACTACTTTAAAAGTATTACAAATAGAGAACAGAGAAGTAATGACTTGATGAAGCTCACTCTTCAAGAAGCTGAGATTCTCATACGAAAATACCAGATTCAACTCCAACGCGCACTTGGTAATGTGGATATACTTAGTGAAGAACTCACAAAACTAAGAAATGAGTTAAAAGTTCTTAAGGGTAGGAATACTAAACATAGACAAGAGACAGATAGGCTTAACGGTAAGATTAAAGCTCTTGAGGGTCGTATAGACGCTCTACTATAAGGATAAATAGATGATATTAAGCGATACAGAAAGAAGAATAATAGAAGCTTCAATAAGAGATATACCAGACTTTCCAAAACCTGGAATCGTATTTAAAGACATAACTACAATTTTAAATAATGCAGAAGCGTATGGTGTCTTAATGAATCACCTGTACCAAAGATATAAAGAATATAACCTAGACTATATCGCTGGAATTGATGCAAGAGGATTTATCTTCGGTGCGGCACTTGCACAAATGCTTAGAGTTGGTTTTGTACCAATTCGTAAAAAAGGAAAACTTCCCTATACAACTATTAGTGAAAAATATTCTTTAGAATATGGAATAGATGAAGTTGAAGTACATATCGATGCTTTTAGCGCTATTCCTAACGCAAGAGTACTTATGATAGATGATTTAATCGCAACTGGGGGAACTGCTAATGCTGCTGCTTCACTTATCAATCAAGCTGGTGCGAACTGTGTTGAATCTTGTTTTATCATGGGACTAACATTTTTAGATGGAATCAAAAAACTTGAAGAAAAAACTCCTGTGTATACACTCATCGAGGTTGATTAGTGCTAAACCTAATTGTTAAAAACTTTGGAGTTCTAAAAGATATAGATATAGAACTCAATAAAACAAATCTTTTTATCGGTGATAATGGTAGCGGCAAGAGTACCTTAGCCAAACTAATTACTGTTGTTACTGACTTTACTATTGATGAAGATGAATTTGTTAAAAGATTAAAAGATTTTAATATTGATTTTCTTAATGAAGATTCTTTTATTAAACTTGAAGAAGATGGAAAAAGCATTATCGAAATAGTAAGCTTAAAAATAAATCTTTCAATACACACAAAGGAATCTCTTCCAAAATTAAAAAATATCGAGCGAAGCATAGAAGCCAAGAAATTGTTTGATACTATAAATGAGAATGATTTAGATACTGTATTAAATAGTATATTTGAACATGATTTATTTAAAGATGATGAAAAAGTGCAGAAACATCTTATTAAAATTTTAAAAGATAAAGAATACAGAAATACATTAATCGATGCTGATAAAAATATCACTAGTTTAAAATCAAAATATATCCCAGCAGAAAGAAATTTAATCTCATTCTTTTCTAATTCTTTAAGTAATATGATTAAAGCTGATTTACCTTTACCAAAAACGATTCTAGAGTTTTCTGCTCACTACAACAGTGCAAAAAATGAGATAAAAGAGTTAGATATACTCACTATGAAATACAAAAATATAAACTCTCAGGATAGGATTTATTATGGAAGTTATAAAGATGATGAGTTTTTAACGCTTGACAATAGTTCAAGTGGGATTCAATCTGCACTTCCACTCTATCTAACCTTAAAGTACTTCGCAAGTAAACATAAAAATATAATCATTGAAGAACCAGAGTTAAACCTCTACCCTAAGTCACAAATAGATACCGTTAAATTTATGATAGAAAATCGAGGAGAGAGTTCTTTATCTATTATGACGCATAGCCCATATATTTTATCGATTTTAAATGTACTGATATTTGCATATAAAGCTTCAAATACTAACGATATTTTAAACGATAAAATCTCTACTATGATTCCTAAAGAGCAACAAATAGACCCTGATGCATTTTCTGCTTACCTCATTGAAAATGGTATTTCAAAAAGCATCAAAGGTAAATCTACTGGGATGATAGAATCAAATGTTATTGATGAAATCGGTGATATACTTGATGATGATTTTAGTGAGTTAATGGATATTTATAGAGAATTTAAAAATGATAAATAACTTTGATGATTGCTTAGAAACTGTTAATGATAAACATTTTTTCATTCAAGATCCTGAAAATCAAGGACAAGCATTTGTAAAATCTGACAATGGACAATTTGAAGTAATTAATAATACTAATAAAGACATATCATTTGTTAAAGTTGATGATTGTATTGATTTTGGTGTCAATACAAAAAAATGTGATTGCATAGTTTTTAATGATGAAACTTTTTGCTTCATAGAGTTAAAAACTTTTCAAAGCGAAAAAGCAACTACAAAAACTAAAAGAAGAAAAAATGCTGAAGAACAATTAAGAAGTAGTATTAGTCATTTTTCAAATGAAGAAATCACTAAAGAAAAACAAAAAGAAGCTTACATTGCTTTATCATGCATGAGAGATGGTAAACTTACAAAAATACCAAATATATCAAATCAAGAAACTACTGTTGAGTTTGACGAAGATTTAGATACATCATTATATTATGAATGTAAAAAGGAGTTTAAATAATATGAAAGATTACATACCCAGTGCTTCTAAATACGATCCAGATGAAAATGGTCATTTTGGAATATTTTCAGATTCTAGTGTAGCTTTTGGAGGACGCTATGTCCCTGAAACACTTATGCCTGCACTTTTACGACTTAAAGATGAGTACGAAAAAATTCGCTTTGACAAAGATTTCTGGGCAGAGGTACATTATTATCTAAAAGATTATGTTGGTCGCCCTTCTCCGCTTTATTATGCGAAAAACATATCTGATGAACTTGGTGCAACAATCTACTTCAAAAGAGAAGATTTAAACCATACAGGTGCACATAAAGTTAACAATGTTATTGCACAAGGTTTAATGGCACAACGACTAGGATATAAAAAAATTATCGCTGAAACTGGTGCTGGACAACATGGTGTTGCTACTGCAACTATCTGTGCTTTACTCGGGCTAGAATGTGAAATTTTCATGGGCGCTAAAGATGTTGAGAGACAAGAGCTTAATGTTTTTAGAATGAAGCTTTTAGGTGCTAAGGTAAACTCTGTTGAAAGCGGAAGTAGAACACTTAAGGATGCGATGAATGACGCCATTCGTCATTGGGTTACAAATGCCAGAGATACTTTTTATATTATAGGTACAGTTGCAGGTCCACATCCCTACCCTATGATGGTTCGAGATTTTCAAGCGATTATCGGTTATGAAGCACGGGCACAAATTTTAGAAAAAGAAAACAGATTACCAGACCATGTAATAGCTTGTATTGGTGGTGGTAGTAATGCTATTGGTATGTTTCAACATTTCTTAGAAGATAAAGAAGTTGAGTGTATTGGAATCGAAGCTGGTGGGCTAGGAATAGATACAGATAAACATGGTTGTTCTTTGAAAAAAGGTCGTCCAGGAGTATTACATGGTCAAATGTCTTATCTTCTCCAAGATGAAGACGGTCAAGTACTTGAAGCACATTCTATTTCAGCAGGATTAGATTATCCTGGAATCGGACCTGAGCACGCATTTCATAATGACAACAAGTCTATTACTTATGACCATGCTACAGACCAAGAGGCTTTAGATGCTTTTGTATGGTTATCTCGCAAAGAAGGAATTATTCCAGCCTTTGAGAGCTCGCATGCAGTAGCGCACCTTAAAAAGATGTCAAATATCAAAGGTAAGCTCGTAATAGTAAATCTATCTGGTCGTGGTGACAAAGATATGATTCAAGCAAAAGATATTTTGCATTTTGACTAAGGGAAGATAAGTGAAAACAAAACAAGCCTCAATCAAAATTCTTGATGTTACACTCAGTACAACTGAAAATTTTATAACATATTTTGATAAAAATTATATTATCTTTCAAAACCATCTCATTGTAATTCATGGTGAGATGAATGAAGTAATTGAAAAATACTTAAATGATAAAAATTTAAACTATATCGTTAATGTAGAATTTAAAAAAGCCAAATTTGAAAAAGAAATAGTAGACACAAGTCCTAAGAAAAAAGTTCAAACACTTTTTGAACCAGAACCTGTTAAAAAGAAAACAACACTAAAAGTTTTAGATAAACTCATAAGAAGTGGTCAAGAGCTTAATATTGAGAGTGATTTACTCCTACTTA
>JAFLJZ010000082.1 GCA_022712775.1 Sulfurimonas sp. | reverse complement strand
ATGAGCATACAATAGACCCAACACCTTCTGTTGGGTGGTGGTAAAAAGGGCATCAGCAAGCAGACTCATCGATCATCAAACCAGTAATTCATAATTAGTGAACTATAGTTCATATAAAATGAACGATCAAGCAGCCTGTTCAACGAGACATCCATCCCAAGAAATACTGATTTTTTTATATAAAACAGTAAATTAGTGTTTATTACTATGCTGGGTGTCCGGTTTATTGCTAAAAACTAGCTCGGTACGTTTTTGCCTCAAGATTAACATGCTGGTTAATATTGCCCAATAAGGTAAAAAAGCGGGGATCACCACGATAATCGAACACTCTGTAGAGAGCATACCGATCAGCCTGGATTAATGAGAAAGCGACTTCGTTATCAGTAATAATAAAAGGTTGATATTTACCTGAATTGGTCGTTTTGACTTCAATAAATTTCTCTTCATCCCGCATTTCATTAAATGATCGAATGTCATATCCCAAACCATCACCTCGCGTACTGCTCACCCATTCAACTTCTTTGGCTAAATCACCACGCCCCACTTGATCCAGGCGATATTTTTCATAGTCCAGAATAAATTTTTCACCCAATTCACCGAGCTTACGGTTCCGCTTTTCCCGTTCAGCATAATTATATTTAGCCGCCCTAAATTCTCTAATCTTGTCAGGGGAAGGCTTGTTGATTAATTCAGGAGCCTCATCAATAATATTACTCCAGTCAAACTCCCCGTTTTCTACTATACCCTGTGTGCTCAGCTCATCCACTTGCTTTTCAATGGAATCAGTGTGTTGTGTCAAATGTCCAACCACAACATCCTTCAACAATTTTTGGTAATTAAACGCCGGTTTATAACCTTTGATATACGGATAACCAAAATCAAGAAGAACCGCACTGATATTCTGGTGCTTGTATTCAATAGAACCATCAGAACGATTATTAAGAAGATTTTGTAATGCGCGACGATGCTCAGCCTTTGAATAAGGCTGGGCTAACAGTTCATCCGTAAACATCTGGAAATAGTCCCTTACAATTGCCTCACACTCTATCGTAGTCCATTGCATAATTTATAGGCTATTACAAGATAAACATTTCAAGTGTACTGACCCCTTGATTTTTTAATATAAGCCATTAACTATTAGCCATAATTCACTACTTCTTAACATGGGTGCCCACGCAAGCGATTTTCAAACTATAAATACTCTTTCTAAACACAGCTAAGCATTTAAAAGGCTCTGTGCTCTTTAATTTAGAAATCACCAAAAAAGACAGAAGTATAAATATTTGCGTCCTAAGATGTATTCCATTGTTAAAGATACATAAAAGATTGAGGTGGACACTTAATATTAAAGCTATCTAAACCGAGTAAACTTTTATATCTTCTCGCCTTTTTAACCTTAATCGCATGTCCAAGATCTTTTCCCTCAAAATATTGATCATAAAAATCTTTATTGATACCAGAATATTTTTTTGTCCTTTTCCACAAATCTTCTAGTTTAAGAGAAAGAATATACTCTATGTCAAACTCGCCCACGACCATTTTAACTGGACTCGACGCATAAAGAACCACTTTCTCAATAGCCGGATTTTTAAACACAGCTCTTCTAAACTCATAATGTTTTTCTCCTGACAATATTTTTTCTGCATACTCTGGTTTAATCGATAATAAAACTTTCATCGGCGTTGGATTCTCTTAGTATGGTATTGAATTGATCGAGCATTATTTGTTCAAATCCTCTTGGCGCACTACTTACATCGGCAATTATACCGAGATTAATTAATTTTTCTAAGTTTAATCTCTTTGGCAGTGAGTATAAGTATAGAAAATTAACGATAAAAGGTCTACTCCACGCGTTCCAGTCCCAATGCTTTTTTAACTCATCATCAGTAAATACACTTCGTTTTCTACATAACTGTATGAAACCCTCTTCATTTTCTACATTGTGTATCACTCCATCGACTACAGCTACTGTAGTTATTACAGATTTATATAATCCACCTGTTCTATAAAAAAGGACAATATCGCCTGGCACTAAAGCTCTATAAACTGATCGACTTATATAAACTTTCTGAATCGCATTCCTATGTGGCTCATTTTCTACAAAATGTTGTGGAGATTCATTATTTAGAATCGAATCTGGAAAAAGTTCAGTATGATACTGAGGATAGATCGGTACAATAAAGTATCTTCGATCTCGATCAATAAATGGATACGTTGATTTTGGGTGCTCACGTTCAGGCTCTGGGTGAAATATTTTAACAAAAACTAACTCAACACCTGTAGGAGTTCGCTTAATTCCATACTCATAAAACCCCCAGTCCTCAAGAAGCCCTATTAGACGCTCGTGCTCTTCCGATTTTTTGAAAAATGTTACGTAAATTTCATCTGCATGATAGTTAAGTGCGTTATCAAAAACTATTTTAAGAAAGCGCTCACCAAGCTTGTATCCATTTGAAATTATCTTAAAGGTACCTATCTTTAGCCGTTTTCTCTTGCTAAAGACAGGCTCTATGTCACCATAATTCTCATCTAATCCTTCAGGCTTAATGTACAAAAAAGCAAACACCTCCCCCTTGTCAGATTTACAAATATAGGCTTCCTCGTCAGATTTTTTGTTAAACCAGGCATCGAAACCATCATAATCTGCTCGAAAAGAATCAAAAAAAGAATCTTTTATATCGATTTTTCCAAAATATTCTTTCCTGACAGACAGCACACTATATTCAGATAAGGCAGGGTTTTCAGATATTATCTTTTCGAGAAAATCGTCAATTGTGAAAATAGAATTAGAAATACCGAGTTCAAGGGCTTTAGCATGCATCTTTCTATCTTCAGTAATGAGAATGTCAACTCTTTTTGCATATACCTCTTTGAGCAAAGATGTATCGACATTATCATTGTCGTTATGATCATATTTTTTTCTGACTGCCTCTATTTCTTTAGTTTCGGGCGCCTCAGTTTTAAGCAAATTATAATTTTTTATTTTAGTTTGAATAGTTTTTACAATTATTGGATCACTATGTTTTTCTAGTTCTTTGATAGTCAATGGGTGTATGCATTTTTCATATTGCAGCCTATCAAGCCAATTGAATAGAGTGCCTATTTCCTCATTAAATATTCTATTTGCTTCTCTATGAATTAATATATTTGTATCGAGTAGCACCCTCATATGTTAGTCCCCTTTAGTCACATCAATTAGGAAGTTACGGATTTTTCCTCGATCTCTTCCTGATTTCCCTAAATAAAAAGGAATGCCTAAAGCACCAGCAATTTCCCTCGCATAGGATATTTCTTCTTCCTGAAATGCGCCCAACAATTTACTATCATGGTTGTGACCATCCCGTTTTTT
>JAFLJZ010000255.1 GCA_022712775.1 Sulfurimonas sp. | reverse complement strand
TAGTGATTCTTAATAGCAGTTTTTGTAATAAAGTTATCTAAGTCATTTTGTTTTTTTGCATTCTCAAAGGCAATAAGAAATTTATTTAAGAGATTACAAATATTATTAAGTTTCTTATCTGTCATATTTTTAGCTGAATATAAGTATCTGCTATAAAGAGACTTTATAAAAGTAAATAAATGTTTTTTGTCGTGTACAGATAGTTTTTCATCATTATCATCTCTTATTAAATCCCGATTTTTTTGTGTTAAATAAACAGTTTTAATATTTTCTATTCCTACTACTTCTGATTCAAAGTGTATTTTTATCTCATAATCAACAAGCTCTTTGAAGTAGTTATGAGCATCTTCAAAATTTGAAAAATAAAAGAATTTATGAAAAATATTATTTGAAATATGTTCAACTTGAAAAATAGATAACTTTGGATTGTAGAGTGATTGTGCACCATATAAATTTATTCTTGACATTCCATTAAGTTTATTATCGCTACAATACTTATAGGTTATTCCACGCACAGTAGTAAAATGAAAATCACTATCGTAGTATATTTCTTGATGATCGTACAAATCAATTAGTACTTTTGAGTTATTATCTATTAGTACTTTTGAGTTATTATAGTAGTACAGATTGCAAATATGTTCTTCAGGTACATCAACTTTTTCATCTACTAGATATTCTAAATACATTGAATTTTCAATATAATAATCATATTGTTCTTTTGCATAAACATATGTGTCAAGATATTTATCTTCATGATTTTCGGTACATAATTTATACTTTATTGTATTCTCAACTTTAATTTCATAGAAGCGAATATAGTGTTTACCTCGCTCCCACTCATTTAATAATTTTTGTTCTTTATGGCTTAACGTGTTAAGATCAGCAACTGTTTCATAAGTTAGTATTTTATTTTTCAAAATAAATCCTTTTTGTCTAACATAGACTTTAAAATTTTAAGATGAAAACTAACTGCTTTCTCAAACTTGATACCTAATTATAATACATTTTCAGTGTTTTGAGACACTTTAAAAATCATACTTTTAATTAAGTCAAAAATTGATAGAATACAAATAAATAAAATTAGGTAGGTTCGTAATGAGAATGAAAAGATCAACAGCATATTTTAGTGCTTCAATGTTTATGCTTGCAACTCTGATGGGATGGGTATCTTTTTTATACTATATTGACTTTTTTAATGTATTCTAGTTGACAAGATACGGATGAATCGGAACCTCAAACTTGTCCGCTACTTGTCCGTTTAAAAACTTAAGTTCTATAATGTGTGCTTTACGCTACCTTGAGGGAAGTATGTTATTGTTAATAAATGCGAAGGTGGTGGAACGGTAGACACGTCAGCTTGAGGGGCTGATGCACTTATGTGTGTGAGGGTTCAAATCCCTTTCTTCGCACCAATTCAAGGGCTTTATAAAGCTTTTTGAAAACACAAAATACTCCAAAAATACAAAAATCAATTATAATAAATACTTATATAATCTAACTTATGCTAAAATTAGGTAGTGTTTCAAGTTATGTCTCCGTCAGGTGGATAATTAAGGTAAAAACACACGATAAAGGCAAAATAATGAAACAAATACAATTAGACACCATTGAAGATGAAGCAGAAGATTTTTTTGACGTAGAAGAAATTATTGATAACTTATCTCCTGATAGCTCTAATCTTTACCATACACTTATGGATTTTACTAAATGTGAAGATTGTATTGTTGAAATAGTTACTGCTTACTTAATCTATGATTTCAAAACACTATTTGAACTTAATCAATCTCATGATGGCAACTTATATGATATTATCGCTTCACTAAACCCAGTTGAAACAATGTATCTTATGGATTTATTTCTTGAATTGGATAAAGAGATTTCAAAACCTATTGATATAACTGTATTTGAGAATGCCATTAAGAAGTTCAAAAGAGATAATGCTAAGTTAAGAAAAAAACTTGAACAACCTCAATATTTAATAACTACTGCACAATTCACTCAACGATATTCTTTTTCTGCTATTCAACAAAAAGAGATGAGAAGAAATACGATAGACCCTATACCTTATATTAAAATAGAAGATTTATCAAAAGAGCCTTATAACATTAGTTCTAAAACTATTCGCTACAACACAAAAGATGTTGAACTATGGATAGAAAACTATGTTAAAAATGCTAAATCAACATTAAAGTTAAGAGATATTAGTTAAAAAAGATAACCAACACACATTAAAAGTGTGTGGCTCTAACTAAACCGTCGTCCTCCGTCCTAAACTAACCCATTAGCATACAGACTTACAATTTTCTCTTTAACTAGCTGATACAAGTTAGTTTGAGCGACTATCTTTTTTCTTCTAGTAGTACATTGAAGTGAGTTCTTTTTTGATAGAAGAAATTGACTGTCTTTCTGTTCATAACAATATTCTATATCTTCAACTCGTTCATCATTTACTCTATACAATTTAGCCTTGAAAAATGGCAATGCCAAATATCCAAATCCAAACCTAGCTCTGCAATAAACTACCTTTACATGGTAAGTTAAATCATCTTGAGTAAATATAAGCTGTTTCTTTTTGATTGGGGTGTTTGTGAATTTCATTTATTCTTCCTTTGTGTGTGTACGAAGGAAAAAT
>JAFLJZ010000081.1 GCA_022712775.1 Sulfurimonas sp. | reverse complement strand
CACTACACTTGATATGAGTGTATATGAAGAAGGACTAATGGTTACTGAAAAATGGAGAGGAAAGCCGATTTTTGTTTTAAAAAAATCTGCAGCAGTTGTAGAAGAAGAAGCAAAAGACCCTAAAGCAGCAGAGAGAAACATAAAAATTGGAAACGATAATTATATGCTTGCTATTGGTCTTTGTACGCATTTAGGATGTATTCCAGCTTTTAGAAAAGACGAGGGTGATTTTTTATGTGCCTGTCATGGTGGATTATTTAGTGCTTCAGGGCTTGTAACAAAGGTACCACCACCACGTGGCTTAGATATACCTCCGTTTAGAATCGATGGAAATTTATTAGTTCTAGGTGAAGAAGGTCCAGAGTATAAAAAGATGAAAGAAACGGGCGTAACGCTTTAATTAAAGGGAAATAATGGCAAATTTTACAAAAGCAACAGGTGTTAAGGACTGGTTAAACCAGCGTTTAGCAATTGAAAAAGTTGAAAAGGTTATGGGTTCAGAGTATTGGATTCCAAAAAATATTAACTTCTTATGGGCAATGGGGATGGTTCTTGTAATCACTTTCGTTATGCTTGTAGTTTCAGGTATATTTTTATTAATGTACTATGTTCCTACAGTTGAGGGTGCATTTGATAGTGTAAACTATACTATTATGAGAGAAGTTGACTTTGGTTGGTTATGGAGACATGTTCATGGTGTTGCGGCATCTGTTGTTTTCTTAATTATATACATTCACATGTTTACAGGTATTTATTACGGTTCTTATAAGAAAGGTCGTGAAATGATTTGGATCTCTGGTATGCTTCTTTTTGTTGCATTTTCAGCAGAAGCATTTTCAGGATATATGTTACCATGGGGTCAAATGTCTTACTGGGCAGGTATGGTTATTACTAATCTTTTTGCTGGTGGTTCACTGCACGCTGACGGTTTTGTTGAGTGGATTCGTGGGGATTATGTTCCTGCACAGGCATTCTTAGGTCGTTTCTTTATGTTGCATGTACTTCTTATTCCTTTGGCTATTATGGGACTTATCGGGCTTCATTTCGCAGCTCTTAGAATCCCACATGTTAATAACCAGGATGGTGAAGAGATTGATTTTGACGCGGAATCTAAAAAATATTTAGATGGAGATAAAAAAGGTTCAAAAGTTATGCGTTTTGCAAACGACTTCATGTCTAAGGATATGCTTGTTGTTGGTATTTACTTAGTTTTCTTCTTTTATCTTGTGTTTTATAATTATGGTTTTGCTATGGATCCTGTAAACTTTGATCCTGCTGATGGACTTAAAACGCCTGCACATATTTATCCTGAGTGGTATTTTTTATGGTCGTATGAGATTCTTCGTCCATTTTCTATTGATTTAGGATTAATTTTGTTTGCTTTTGCTCAAGTTGTCTTTTTTCTTCTTCCATTTTTAGATAGAAGTCCAAATGCAATCGCAGCAAATCGTCGTGGTAAAGCATTTATGATTTGGTTTTGGTTAATGTTGTCAAACATGATAGTTCTTACTGCTATGGGTAAATTACCTCCATCTGGAATTTACAGTACTATAGGTCTTGTATCAGCTATTTTATTTGTAGCACAGTGGGTAGCATTACCATTTATCACATCTCGTGAAAAAAAAGTATAGGAGAAAAAGATGAAAATTAAAAATAATGAAATGATAATATTAGCAGTAATCGTATTTTTCTCCCTTTTAGTATACGGTTTAGTAGAAACATATGCACATAGTGTTTTACATAAACATGTTAAAAGTGAAAACTTTGCATACAATGATTTACCAGCAATCACTAAAACTGGTGATGTCACTCGTGGTAAAGACTTAGTTATGGGTGCAGGTGCTTGTGTAGGATGTCACTCTATTGATGTAGAAGGCATGACAGCTTCTATGGAACCTCAAGACGCAGCTGCGGCTTATGGCGTTAACCCACCAGACTTAAGTGATTCTGGTGTTGTTTATGATGAGAAATTTTTAGCAGATGTAATTAAAAATCCTGCACATGCCTTGCAAGTTGAGCATTTATTTGACACAAATAAGGGTCAGATGCATCCAATGGTTCCTTTTTATGGAGCTGGTGGAGATATAGACCAAGAAGTTGCTGATATGGTAGCTTACTTACAGTCTATAGCAGTTACTCAAGAAGAGCTAACACCTAAAATGGCATATGAAAATGCTTGTGGTAGATGTCACGCAGTTAGATATGAAAACTGGACACAAATGGGAACTACGCCTAAGTTTAAAGATAAAAAAGAAACACTTGCCTATGAGATTAAAGTCTTAGAGTATGAAGATTCTATCAAAGCATATATGGGTAAATTACCACCAGATTTAAGTATGTATACACGCTCTCGTAGTGAAGCGTTCTTGCTTACATTTATGGAAAACCCTCAAAAACATATGGAAGGTACTTCGATGCCAAGAACTGGTGTAACTGCAGATTCTGCTGACAAAATCATAGAGTATATGAAAGACGCAGGAGATACAAAGCGTGCTGAGAGAGAAGAGATAGGTATGTATGTAATGATATACATAGTAATCTTCGCAATCTTCGCACTTTTATGGAAAAAACAAGTGTGGAGAGATTTGCATTAATTTTTGTTTTTTGATATAATTACTTTTGTAATGCAACTTACTTTCCATTTTACAACTGATTATTGTAAAGTATTGGAAGATTAAAGGCAACTAGATTTTTTTCTAGTTGCCTTTTTTTTTGCTTTTTTTTTAGTGGGTGTATGTTGGGTGGGAATCCAATATAAAGGAAAGCAAGTTGCATTTTAGAATTATACTAATGCTATTAATATTGATGTTTTGCTGTGCAACGCGACTTTATTAATAAAAAGAGGGATTAATCACCCTCTGCATTGGTATTCTAAAATCTGTTATAATACATTTATGAAAATAACCTACGCATCATATCCCAATAGAATCAAAGCCCTCATAACAGACCTCTTTATGATAAATGTTCCTGTACTTTTTATAACTACCTATCTACTTATGGATGGACCTGATGATTTTCAGTCATCAGAGACGGCTATCTTTTTAAGTGGACTTGTCTTATGTTTGATACATTCCATATTTATAGCAAAGACTGGACAGACACCAGGTAAAAAAGCATACGAAATTCAAATAGTAGATTCAAAAACCTATCAAAATATTACGCTACTAAGAGCAATGTGGCGTTATTTTTCCTTTATATTTTCTGCTACAACGCTTTTTGGTTTACTTTTACCACTATTTAGAAAAGACAACAAAGCACTTCACGACCTCCTCTCAGGAACAGTAGTTAAAGAAGTATAGATTTTATCTCGTTCCCAAGTTCAACTTGAGAATGCAGACACCAATAACAACATAAAGTAACATATTAATTCCCAAATCTATCAAAAAATTGTGATATTTAGAGCAATTTGGCGTTATTTTGCCTTTATATTTTCTGCTACAACGCTTTTTGGTTTACTTTTATCGCTGTTTAGCAAATATAACAAATCACTTCACGATATCCTTTTAGGTACACTGATTAGGGAATCTCAAAGCTAAAACAAAACTTTAAAAAGCTACCTTTGTTAACTAAAATGTAGCAAAAGTAAACAAAGTGTAAATAAACACCCTCGTTTAAACTTCATTTAAAATAACAATCATTATAATGTGGTGTCTCAAATACATTACGGTGTGAGTATGGTAAATGGTTTACATTTGCTAGATCATAAACTATCACTTCATATTAAGTGGTGTAACAAACAAAACAGGAGAAAATGAATGAAAAAAATTATATTATCTGCAGCAGTAGCTGCAATGGCATTTAGTACATCTGCATTCGCAGCTGATAAAGGTATCGATATTGACGTTAGTGGTCAAGCGGTTGTTTACTATGAAACACATAGTGATAACGCTACTGGTGATAAAGGTCAATTTGATCAAGCAAATTCAAGAGCTTCAGCTGGTATCCAACTTAACTTAGCTTCTGACTTAGGTAATAACTTTACTTTTGGTTCTCAACTTACTTACCTTAATTCTTTAGGGTTAGAAAAATCTCTTGTTGGTGGTGTAAAACAGTCTGCTTCAGTTAATCAAACAAACTTAACAGATCAATTAGCTTTAACTAAGATTTTTATTGCTAAAAAAATCGGTAACACAACTGTAAAAGCTGGTCGTCAAGAACTTCCTAAATCACTTTCACCTTTAGCATTTACAGAGGGTTGGAATGTATATAAAAATACTTTTGATGCTATCTTAGCTGTTAATACTGATTTACCTAAGACTACATTAGTTGGTGCTTATGTGACTGGTGGAACTGGTATGGGTCTTTCTACTACTGGTGATTTAGCTGTTGGTGCAACTGGTGCAACATATATGGTTACTGCTCAGACTAAACTTATTCCTATGACTACTTTAACTGGTTCATATTATGCTTTAAAAGATGTTGGTAGTGCAACGGTTAATGTTGGTGCTGATGCTTATTGGATTGATGCTACTATCGCTCCAAAAGATGCTCCTTTAGGTCTTAAAATAGGTTTACAAGCTGGTAAAATTTCTCCAGATGGAACAAATACTGATGGAACAACAACATATGATGATACTTCTGCATATGGTGCTAAGTTAAGTGGTAAAGCTGGGGCAGTTTCTTTCAAAGCTATCTATACTACAGTTGATGGTAAAACTAACGCTCAAGTTGCTATGAGAAATACTGGTACTAACATTAAAACTGCTTTATACTCTCAAATGATGTATAATCAAAATGCTATTACTTTAGATAATGATACTATCGTTATTGGTGCTGGATACAATGCTGGTTCAATAGGTAAATTTGCTATTAATTATGGTATGACTACTATTGGTGAACATAATACTAATGTTAACAAAACTACAACAGCTGATCAAGATTAGATCGGAAGAGCGTCG
>JAFLJZ010000080.1 GCA_022712775.1 Sulfurimonas sp. | reverse complement strand
TTTCATCAAATAAATCTATAATATCTTGGCTCTTAACTGCTGATATATCTGCATGTATAAATTTTGAATTACAATTTTCTTCAAAGGCATATTTACAAGTATTATCAAAGTCAATTCCAGCTTTAACATCAATTCCAGCTTGTTGAAATCCGTACGACACCCCACCAATTCCACAAAATAAATCTACTGCTGAAACTTTCTTATTTATCACAAATATCTCCAAGAATACATATATTAATAATGCTATTATATATAAATTAGCTTTATATAAATTGACAAGAATTTTATCTTTTTTTGATAAAAAATGATAAAAAAATGACAACTTGCAATATTTTATACATTTTCTTTTTTATAAATATTAAACTTGCTCTATATTAAAGTCTATAATAGTGTTATGATACCCTCTAAATCTAAAACAGCAATTCGGTAAGATTTATTTTCAAAAAAAATTAAAATAATATGCATTATTGCCATAAATTATAACATGAAGAAATATGAAAGTAGGTAACTGTTTCTTTGCCAAATTATATTTTGGTAAAATATATGACAAAAAATAATTTGGCAAGGAAGATACTAGGAATTAAGCCCCACCACTTAATTTTTGTTTCACCTCATCAGTAGCCATAGATATATTCCATGCTGGTTCCCATACAACTTCTACCGTAACATTCTCTACCTCTTCGCACTCTCGCATTACAGCTTCTTCAACCCACTGGACTATCATTTGATGTAGTGGACAAGCTTTTGTACTTAAGGTCATGATAATCTTAGCATCACCTTTTTCATCACACATTGCATCATAGATTAAACCCATTTCTACAAGGTTAAACCCAACTTCTGGATCATCAACTGTTGATACTGCTTTAAATAATTCTTCTTTAGTAACCATTATTATCTCCTCTATTTGTAATTAATCATATACATCAAATCTTTTAACATAAAGATACTTCCTAATGTTAAAAAACTAACACCTGCTTTAAAAAACACATCATTTGCGAAAAATATTCCAAAGGCTGTGACTATCACGCCTATTGCACTAAAGCTAAACTGAATTTTCGCACTTCGTACAGGTACCATGTCTGCTAACATTGGAACTTTTTGTTTTCCTATTAGAGGTGAAAATCTTTCGTACCACACCAAGAAAGGAACTATTTTATAGAGATGCCCATTTATTATAAAAGTAATATAGCCTAGAAAAACCACCCATCCTATAGTTAAAAGTAAGTTTGTACTTGGCATAAATAAATAAAATACTCCCATGATCAAAGCGACAAATAAACTTCCATATGAAAAAAGAAGTGAATGTAAGTAAATATCATTATCTAAACGTACTCTTGTTTTATAGATGATATACACTTGGTAAAAGTATAAACCTAATGCTAGGATAGTTAAAACATAACCTGTATATTCTAAAACTTCACATTCAAGTATTGCAGACAACATTACCAATACTACCGCTACACTAACAACACTAACTGCAATTTTCACTGGCTTCCAAGTAAAACTATGTGAGAGCCAAAACATTGGTAATAGAACTAAACTCATCCCCATTATTGTGATTCCTACATAACCTATTAAAACCAAATAAATATGTGCTTTTAGTAAGTTTGCTATATCTACATGAATTACTTCAGCATAAGCAAGTGCCATTAATATGCCAAAAATTAAACCAATAAATAAAAAACTATTTGCTAGTACAACAGTTGTCATAACTAGATTTAATTTTTTTACTTTTTTTATTGTTAGAAAAGTCTCTAGCACAAATATTAATAAAGATATAAGCACAACAATTCCACCATATGGAAGCAAGGCTGGATTATCTATAAAGCCATACCCCATAAGTAGTGTTCCAATGAAGAGTAAAGGGTATATAATATAGTATAAATCTACTGCAAAATGCCCTACTTCTAAAACTACTGGTACTAACTGCGCCATAGCACCAAATATTACCATCATTACAAAGCCTAGCAAAAAGATATGAACCCAAGAAAGCGTAGAGGCATCAGTACTACCAAGTTGTGAAATATCAAAACCAAATAATAAAATCACACTCACAACAAAAAAGCTAATCCCTATGATAAAATAAGGAACGATTAACTTAAATGGTGGTGCAAAATCTTGTGAGACAGCCATTAATGACTACAACCACCGCCACCTGCACAGCCAGTATCATTAAAGTCTGTAGCTTGGTCGCCCTCAGTTCTTTTTGTAAAAGTAATTTTAAATTTTCCACCCTCTAAATCTTCTACATTAAAATTGAAATCTGCCTCAATTTTTGGGAATAACCCCATAGGTGCTTTAGAGTTAATCATTACTAAAGCTTCTTTGTCCGATAACATTTGTAAACCTGTCATTGCATTTATCATAGGCTCAGGATGTGAACAAGTACTACTATCAAATTGATACATAACTACGCCATCTTTATCATACTTATAAAAAGGAACTGTTGCTCCATTTACTTCTATTACTTGTGCATTATCTGGAATTAAATTCATATTTTATAACCTTTTATTTTAAATACCATGATAGTATCGTAATTAAAATAAATCCTTTCTTACTAGAATCATTCACTTAAAAAAACTAAGACTTATATTTTATGTATACTTTGTATAGATTAAAAGGAAAATAAATATGTTATGTGGAATAGATGAGGCTGGTCGCGGACCGATTGCTGGAGACTTAGTTATAGCAGGATGTATTTTAAACTCTAGTATTGATGGACTTAATGATTCTAAAAAGCTAACTGAGAAAAAACGTGAGTTTTTATATGAAAAGATAATTCTTGATTCTACTTACCATATAGTAAAGTTCTCGGCCAAACAAATTGATGATGATGGAATCTCAAGATGTTTAGCTGCAGGGCTTAGAGAAATAATGCAGGAAATAGTATCAGATGAGTTTCTCTTTGATGGGAACACTACGTTTGGAGTTGACGGACTTAGTACAATGGTACAAGCCGATGGAAAAGTAGCAGAAGTTAGTGCTGCTTCGATTCTGGCAAAAGTTACACATGATAGAGATATACTTATCGAATCTAAGAAGTACCCCCAATATCATTTTGAAAAACATAAGGGTTATGGGACTGCACTTCATGTAGAGATGATTAAAAAACATGGATACTGTGAGATTCATAGAAGAAGCTACAAACTAAAAGCACTTGAGGCTACTCTATTTTAAGTTAAATCTATGTATCATACTTAGTATAACTAAAAGGAATGCATATGTTATTTGATAATATTTTTAATAGTATCCAAAATATGAATGATAAATTGCTTTATGGTGAAGATGTAAACCTCGAAGATGTTGAA
>JAFLJZ010000079.1 GCA_022712775.1 Sulfurimonas sp. | reverse complement strand
TTACCTGTGCCGCAACCATTAAATTGTCTTCCACACTTAAATCTTTAAAAATTGAAGCTTCTTGAGGAAGATAACCGATTCCCTTTAAAGCTCTTTCATGCAAAGGCATCTCCGAGAGATTTTCACCATCAAAGAACACTTCTCCATCTGTAGCTTCAACAAGTCCACATATCATATAAAATGTAGTCGTTTTTCCAGCTCCATTAGGTCCCAAAAGTCCAACAACTTCACCACTACTTACTTCAAGGCTCATCCCTTTAACTATCTCTAATTCTTTTATTTTTTTTACTAAATTTTTTGCTTCTAACTTATGCATAACCTATCCTATATTCTCTTTGGTTTTGTGAGCTTTTCTCTATATTTATTGTCATTACTTTCATTCCAGCATTATCTAGAATCTTAAAAAGTTTATCATCACCCCACTCTACAAAATGTAGACCATCCTTATCTAACTCTTCTAACATTCCAAGTGAAATAAAATGGTCTAGCCCATGATTGTAAATATCATAATGAAAAACCTTATCCCCATAACATTGTTGCAGTGAAAAAGTTGGGGAAGTCACTTCATCTGAAATTCCAAGCTTCTTTACCATAGCCTTTACTAAAGTTGTTTTTCCTGATGCTAAATCACCTCTTAGAATCACAATTCCTGAAGGAAATCTTTCTTTCACTTCATCTACTAAAATAGACAGTTCATCTAAGCCTAACTTATAGTTTTTCATAACTTATTTGAAGTTTCTATAATCTGTCTTAATTTCTTTTGTGCACGACGATTTAAAATAGCTTCTTTTGCCATCTCCATTCCATCTTGGATATCTCTAGCCAAACCATCTACCATCAAGGCACAGGCTGTATTTATAAGAACAATATCTCTTTGTGCATCAGTAGCCTTAGAATCAAAAATATTTAATAGAATCTGAGCATTTTCTCTTGCATCACCACCCAAAATAGCTTTGATTGGCATCTTCTTAATTCCATATTCTTGTGGGTCTATAATAAACTCATGAATAACACCATCATTAAGTCGGGAAGCATAAGTAATATCAGAGATACTAATCTCATCCATGCCCTCTGCTGAACTTACAACCATACTCGATGTTGCTCCATTTATTTTAAGCGCTTCAGCCATCTTTGGAACAAAGGCCTTATCAAAGACACCTAAAAGTGATTTTGTAGCCCCTGCTGGATTTGTAAGGGGTCCTAAGATATTAAAAATAGTTTTATCGGCAATACTCTTTCTAATTGGCATAATAAATTTCATTGCAGGATGATGATTCTGAGCAAACATAAAAGTAAATCCTGTCTCTTCTAAAAGTTTTCCTGTATTTTTGATACTTAAATCAAGTCGAATTCCAAGAGCCTCAAACATATCAGCAGAACCAGACCTCGAAGTAACAGAACGACTTCCATGTTTTGCTACTGTACTTCCACAAGCAGCACTTAAAAGAGCTACCGTTGATGAGATATTAAAGCTTCCTATTTTATCTCCACCAGTACCAACAACATCAAGAGCACGTAAGCGCAACTCATCGGAGATAGGAAGAGCAATTGCGTACGCTCTCATAACTTCAGCCGCTGCAGCTATAGATTCAACAGGTGTATTTTCATTTAGTTTTACACTCAGTAAAAATTCTCTCATTTTCTCATCACTCATTTCATGATTAAAGAGTGAAGTAAACGCTATTTTTGATTGTTCGTAATTCATTAAACTTCCTTTATATATTCATGCTGTAAAGATTTCGGAGTTGATTTGACAGTTGGTATTTGTAAAACTTCATATTTTTTTGAACTTTCCAAATAGTTTATGGTTATGATACTACCCACTTCAACATTCTTACTTGACTTTGCAATAACATCATTTATAAGCACTACTTTGTTACTTATCATGTCTTGTGCGACAGACCTTCGCTTTGTTATATTTACTGAATTTAAAAATTTATCTATTCTCATTCTTAAAGTACTTTTTTATGGATTTGTCGTAATTTTTATTTATTGTAGGATATTAAAACTAAAAGGAATGTAAGAGTTGGAACATTTTTTGCATTATGTTCTAACTTTATATTATTAAGAGCTTTCTAGTAGCTTTTCGAACTCATTTTTAGTAATTGGTTTTGAAAATAGATAGCCTTGATATATATCGCAATTAAGATCTAGTAAAAAATCTCTTTGATACTCTTCTTCAACACCTTCTGCGACAATACTAAGGTTTAAATTTTTAGAAATATTCACAATAGTTTTTACAAGTGCTGCTTGCTTCTCGTCTGATATTTTTGCTATAAATGATTGGTCTATTTTAAGTTCATCTAGTGGTATATCTCTTAGATGGCTTAAAGATGAATATCCTGTCCCAAAATCATCCATAGAAAAGGAAATATTGTATTTTTTCAAAGCATTCATTATTTCAATAAGATTTTTAACATCATCAGTTGTGCTTGTTTCTGTTATTTCAAACATTATTTTAATACTTGAATCATCATCAATATATTTTGTAAATAACCTGTCCACAGTAGCGATAAAACCCTGATGAAGAAGTTGTCTCATGCTTATATTAATTGAGAACTGTTCTAATTCGATTCCCTGTTTACACCAACTTTCTATAGTCTTTAAGGATTCCTCTAAAATGTATTCACCAATTTCAATAATATAGCCTGTATTTTCTGCTATTTCTATAAAAATATCTGGTCTAACTTGACCTAACTCTTCACTTTTCCATCTAGCTAAAACCTCACATCCTATCACTTTCTTCTTTGCATTCACCTGTGGTTGATACACTAAACTTAACTCATTTTTTTCAATGGCAAAAGGTAATAATCTTTCAATATTAAGTTTGTTATATACAATTGCAGAGAGTTCCTCATTAAATATAATAATTCCATCTCTCCCATTATTTTTAGCCTCATACATAGCCATATCTGCTTCTTTTAAAAACTGATTTGCATCGACTTGCATTGAATTTATAAAACTCACCACTATACTCGCACTGATGTAAAGATGATTATTCTCAATGATATAGTTATTTTTTATCTCTTGTAGTAACTCTGCAGAAAATATT
>JAFLJZ010000078.1 GCA_022712775.1 Sulfurimonas sp. | reverse complement strand
GGCTAAAAATGCGGCAAATGTTTTAAACATATCATCTATGCCAAGCAACAAAAAAGGTGGAGCAAGAACATTATGATACATAACATACATTACATCACCAACACCCCAAAAGATAACAGCTACCATCAGTATTGCTAGCCCTTTAACGGCTATTTTTATGAGTTTATTTAAAAAAGAGACTTAATAGTAAATACGGGTGCATAATTTTCTATTTTTTATTATAATTCACAAGATAGTAATCTACTAGATTTAACTTTATACTTTTAGTAATCCCACGATGTAAACTTATCATATTTTTCATATGTGAGAACACTCCACCTTCAAGTGCATTTGTCGTATTAGAAATAGATAAATGTTTATAATTTTTGTAAGTAAAAAGATAAGGTAAATTGGTTCTTAAACTTCTATATGCAGCTCTTATTCTTGGATGAGTATAGTGAAGTTCTCCTGTAGTTGATGAAACACTTTTCTCATCAAGGAAGTTTTTGTATACTTCATACCATTCATCAAGCTTTTGAGTAAAGTTTTTCTCAGTTGTGAGTGTTAATCTTGAAACTATTTTCTTAAGATTTTTGCTAGCTTCTAATTTTGGTCTCATTGTAATGTATCGCTGTACAATTTTCTTTTGATGGAAGTGACACATTTGTATTGGAATGTCTTTAAAAGCCTTTGTTAGACCTCTTTTACCATCTAAAGTAGCACTTTGAATGGTATATCCAAGTTCCATTAGTTCTTCTTTTAAATATTTATAGTCCTTTATAATTTCACTCTCAATATGCTTCCAGATGAGTATCTCTTTTGATGCTACATCTTTAAAAACTAAAGTGCCTAATTTATCTTTCCTCTTCCCATAAAAAGTAGCATCACATACAAGATTAACTGCTCTTGGATTATGTACTTTTTCATCAACAATATATTCATCTCTTTGCTTAACAATCCAGCTTATAGACCTAGAATATTTTACTGAAAGTTGTTTGAGTGTTTGTCGTTGTAAAAAGTACTCTTTAAATATTATTTCGTGTAACTGTTCTGGTCTTCTTTTAGAACTAAAAGAAGTATTACAATCTTTGCAAAAGTATCTCTTAATTCCTCTTCTTACACCTCTATTTTGAGTGTTTTTGGAAGAGCAGTTTATACATAATTTGAAGCTTTTTTACAGGCATTTGTAAAGAAACCTTTGTTTACTCCTACTATAGCATAGTTTGAGAGGTATTTTATGCACCCATTTTTACTATTAAGTCTCATTGTAAATAAAACCTTTTTAGTCATTACTATACAGTACTTTCAAGCACTTCTTAGCCTAAAAAATATTACTTTAAATCAATATTTACAACTTATCAACAATAGGTGTACAAACGCTTTTAAAATGTTAATTATTTGCTTATGAAATGTTAGTACGTAACAAAATAAGTCTATATGGGGCTAATTGTACAAACGCTTATGAAATGTTAGTACCTAACAAAATACGCTCTTATAAGCCTAATTTACTCACATTTTAAAAGCAAATAATTAAAACTTTATATACTAAACTCCATACACTGGAAGAAGCGAGATAAACTTTATCTTAAGCCGGAAATATTGAAATTATCTAGTTATAGGATGCTGATAATCATTTGGGCTCATTGCCTTATATATTAGCCCACCAATAAAGCTAGCAATTAATAGTATAAAAAACACTTTAACAATTTTTTCACTCATAATTATATTTTCCTTTGAATTACTTAATTAGATGCTTATGAAATATTAGTATATAACAAAATATCTTCTTATTAGGCTAATCTACTCATATTTTATAAGTAAATAATTATATCTTTTTAGACTTAATAGTAAAAGTGAGTGCTTTCTTTTTTACGTTTACTCAATTTAGGATGCAAACTAACGCCAATTCTAACATCAAGTGCAATTTCCACCTAACTTAACTAGCTAATCTTTTACTCATTTCACTAAAAAATACTTCATATGGAGTTTTGTAATTGAGTACTTTCCTAGGTCTATGGTTAAGTCTACTCTGAATCATATTTATTTCATCCTTTGACACATGTAAAAATTCTGATTTCTTTGGTAAATACTGACGAATTAAACCATTGGTATGTTCATTAAGTCCTCTTTCCCATGAATGATATGGATTTGCGAAGTAAAACTTTGTATCTAGTGCTGCTGATACTTGCTTGTGATAGGCAAACTCTTTACCATTATCACTTGTGATTGTATGCGTAATCTCTTTGATAGGATAGATCATCTCTATAAGTGCTTCGGTTACTACGCTCGCTTCTTTAGTTGGAACATTTTTTATGATTACGAACTTTGATTTCCTATCAACTACAGTAACCAAAAATCCTTTATGGTCTTTGCCAACTACGGTATCTATTTCAAGGTCACCAATTCTATTTTTCTTTTCTACAATCTTAGGTCTCTTGTCTATCATAACGCGGTCTATGATAGTGCCTCTTGCCTTGTAATCATTACTTCTGTGATGGTATTTCTTATTTCTGTGCCTGAGATATGTATAGAGTTTTCCACCGTTACGTTTATTCGCATAGATGTATCTGTAGATTGTTTCGTGAACTACATAAATACCAGTATCACATTTCATACGTCCAGATATTTGTTCTGGCGACCAGTCTTGCTTTAGCTTAGCTCGGATGTATTTTTCTATGGATTTGGTAAGTGAAAAGCGTTTCTTTTTCTTCTTCTCAACTTTTGTGGATTGTACCTGTGCAAATTCTGCATTATATCCTCGGATTACGTCGCTATTTCTTTTAAATTCCCTACAAATTGTTGAAGGATGCACACCAAGTTCTATTGCTATACTTTTTTGGTTCAATCCTGCTTTAATTAAAGCTGAAATTAGATATCGTTTCTCTAGGTTTAACTGATGATATTTCATGTAATCTCTTTTGTTTTAGTCGATAAAAGATTACTGTAATTATTCTCAGTTAACCTTTAACCTACATCTTCAAAAAATTGCACTTGATATTAGAATTGGCG
>JAFLJZ010000252.1 GCA_022712775.1 Sulfurimonas sp. | reverse complement strand
GGCTGTTACAGCCTTATGTAAAACACTTTTAGTTTACGATGCATTTAATGATGTTGAAAAACTTCATAAAGAAGGAAACGCGGCAGCTACTAAAGTTCTTACTTCATGGGCAAATGCTGAGTGGTTTACTTCTAAAGACCCAATAGCTGATGAAATTAAAATTACAGTTTATAAAGTTCCAGGTGAAACAAATACTGATGACTTATCTCCAGCTTCAGAAGCGTTTACACGTTCAGATATTCCTTTACATGGTAATTCACTTCTTATAAACAGAATGGACAATCCTCTTGACACACTTAAAGAACTTAAGAAAAAAGGTAACACTATCGCTTATGTTGGTGATGTTGTAGGTACTGGTTCTTCACGTAAGTCTGGTGTTAACTCTGTTCAATGGCATTTAGGTGTTGATATTGACGGTGTTCCAAACAAACGTACTGGTGGTGTTGTTCTTGGTCAAATTATTGCTCCAATTTTCTTTGCTACATGTGAAGATTCCGGTGCTCTTCCTTTAGAACTAGATGTTTCTGGAATGGAGACTGGTGATGAAGTTACTATTTACCCTTATAAAGGTGAAGCGCATATTGATGGAAAATGTATTTCAACTTTTAAATTAACTCCTAACACTATCACTGACGAAGTTCAAGCTGGTGGTCGTATTCCATTAATCATTGGTCGTGGTCTTACTTCTAAGGCTCGTGGTGTTCTTGGAATGGGTGCATCTGAAGCATTCTTAACTGCTGAACAACCTGCTGATACAGGTAAGGGTTATACTCTTGCTCAAAAAATGATTGGTAAAGCTTCAGGTCTTGCTGGTGTTCGTCCAGGTATGTACGTAGAGCCCGAGATGAATACTGTTGGTTCTCAAGATACAACTGGTCCAATGACAAGAGATGAGATTAAAGAACTAGCAGCACTTGGTTTTAATGCTGATTTAGTACTTCAAACTTTTTGTCATACTGCAGCGTACCCAAAACCATCTGATGCTGAAATGCATGCTAACTTACCAGCGTTTATCTCTAACCGTTCTGGTGTTGCTTTACGTTTAGGTGATGGTGTTATCCACTCGTGGTTAAACAGAATGGTTCTTCCAGATAGTGTTGGTACCGGTGCTGATAGTCATACTCGTTTCCCAATTGGTATCTCATTTCCTGCAGGAAGTGGTGCTGTTGCATTTGCTGGTGTTACTGGTTCTATGCCTTTGAGTGTTCCAGAATCTGTACTTGTAAAATTTAGCGGTAAAATGCAACCAGGAATCACTTTACGTGACCTTGTAAATGCTATCCCTTATGTTGCAATCCAACAAGGGCACTTAACTGTTCCTAAAGAGGGAAAAATCAATGTATTTGCTGGTAGAATCATGGAAATCGAAGGTTTGCCTGATCTTAAAGCTGAACAAGCATTTGAGCTTTCTGATGCATCTGCTGAGCGTTCGGCTGCTGCGTGTACCGTTCTTTTAAATACAGCTCCAGTTGAAGAGTATATTAAATCAAACGTAACTTTACTTAAAGCAATGGTTAAAGATGGTTATTCTGATGCTACAACTATCCAACGTCGTATCGGTAAAATGGAAGATTGGTTAGCTAATCCTACGCTTATGAAACCAGATGCTGATGCAGAATATGCAGCGGTAATTGAGATTGACTTAAATACAATCACTGAGCCAATTTTAGCTTGTCCAAATGATCCAGATAACGTTAAACTTCTTTCTGAAGTTGCTGGTACTAAACTTGATGAAGTATTCTTAGGTTCTTGTATGACTAATATCGGTCACTACCGTGCAGCTGGTGAAGTTATGAGAGGTGAGACTGGTCATAATGTTGAAAAATTCTGGATTGTTCCACCAACTAGAATGGATGAGCAACAACTCATCAATGAAGGGTATTATGAAGTTTTCAAGGGAATTGATGCGCAAGTAGAAATTCCAGGTTGTTCATTATGTATGGGTAATCAAGCATCAGCTCGTGAAAACTCTACAGTATTCTCAACATCAACACGTAACTTTAACAACCGTTTAGGTAAAGGCACACAAGTTTATCTTGGTTCTGCTGAGCTTGCTGCTTTATGTGCAAAACTTGGTCGTATCCCAACACCTGAAGAGTATATGGATGTTGTTCCTCCTAAACTTGCTGGTAAAGAAGATCAAGTATATAAATACCTTAATTTTCATGAAATCGAAGGATATGCTCTCGAAGAGCGTACAATTGCAGAAAATAAATATGGACTTACAGTTAAACCAGTTTAATCTGGCTTTTCACAAAATCCAAATAGCGACGTACTAGCTGCGTTGCTTCCCTCGTCGGATACTAAAGTATTCCTCCTCACTCGGCCCTTGCTATTACATCACTCTTTGAATTTTTTACACTAATTAGAATAAAAGTATTTATTTTGACGCTTGGAAGTTTACCTCTTTTTCCAGTATTATAATTTTATGCTATAATTTATTACTTAACAATATGAATAAAGGAAAGAATTATGGAGCTTTCTAAATCACCAAAAGATAAATCATGTCAGCATGATGACTATTGTGACCTTTCTAAAACTGTTTGTGCTGAAACAGACTTCAAAGATCATTGCCTAATGAAAGATTCGGACATCGAAGAGATGCCTCTTTTAAAAAAAGTAAAAGAAAGCGTAGAGAGAGTTAAAAAAAGAAAGTCAGAAGAATCTGAATAGTTTAGTCTCGAATAACATCAAACTCTAGCGGATACTTTGCTACAAACGCTTGGTCGTCTATTTCAATATTTTGCTTTTGATTTGTAAAGATAATTTTAACATTATTCTCAAAAGCATCTTTGTATGAGATGGTTTGTATAATGTTGTTTTCTATTTTAATAATAAATATTGCTTCTTGATAACGTGCTTCATATAAAGTATCATTAATTTTTTTTGCATTTTGTATCATTTTAAAAAAATCAAATTTTGTTTCTATCTTTCGTATAATAACTTGTTCAATTTCAGGCTCAACTATAGTTACTCGAAATCTATCGATATAGACATCTTTTAGTATTGGATTAGTATAGTGCCATACTGCATTTTGTGGCTTCACGGCTGCTAAGTTACCGCTATATTCGAGTGTTGCATTCTTATCATCAGTAACACTTTGTGTAAAGTCAGCAGTGAAAGATTTTATAGTGTCAATAGATGCATGGCTAAGGCTTACACTTAGTAAAGTTGCTAATAATAGTTTCATTTATATCCTTTTATAGAGAAATTATAGCAAAGTGATTGTTTACATATTAATTAATATCTACTAGATATAAAATTCCTTAACTTAATGTTACATATAATGTGGTAAAATAAGAGCAATTTAATGACTGCGTGTAAGTAAAGCAGCCTAACAGAGGAAGTAGAATTGTTACAAACAATGATGGGTAAAATTTTCGGAACAGCAAACGATAAAGAAATTAAAAAATATTTAAAAAGAATAGAAAAAATAAATGCCTTAGAAAGTGATTATGAATCTTTAAGTGATGACGAACTTAAAGAAGAATTTAATAAATTAAAGCAAAGAGTAGTGAGTGAAGAGAGTAGTTTAGATGATGTTTTGTCGGAATCTTTCGCGATAACACGAGAAGCTAGTAAGCGTGTGCTTCATATGAGGCACTTTGATGTTCAACTTATAGGTGGAATTGTTCTTCATGAGGGTAGAATCGCAGAAATGAAAACAGGTGAAGGTAAAACACTTGTTGCAACATTAGCAATTATTTTAAATGCTATGGCAGGCAAAGGTGTTCACTTAGTTACAGTAAATGACTATCTTGCTTCTCGTGATGCAATGGAGATGGGTGTTTTATATAATTTTCTAGGTTTTAGTGTTGGATCTGTACTAGAAGATGCTCGAGATGATGAATCTAAAAAAGCAGCCTATGCTTGTGATATAACATACGGTACAAATAATGAATTTGGTTTGGATTATTTAAGAGATAATATGAGTTATTCAGCAGATACTATGGCGCAAAAATCACATACTTTTGTAATTGTAGATGAAGTCGATTCTATTCTTATTGATGAAGCAAGAACACCTCTTATTATTTCTGG
>JAFLJZ010000222.1 GCA_022712775.1 Sulfurimonas sp. | reverse complement strand
CATATTCGCTATTTTAAGAAAAGAATCACTCGCATACTCCACTATACCTTTTTCATCAGTCTCAGATAAAAGGTAAAGATCATTATATAAGACTTCACCATCTTCTAGAAAAGTCAAGCCTTCTGTACTTATTTCATTATTATTTTTTGACACGATAAACCTCCGTACACATTCAAATTACATACATTGTACTACGAACTTATGACATAAAAGTATCATTATATAAAAAATTACAAATTTTAGATAAAAAGTGTAGTTTTGTTACTTTTTTGTGTTTTTAATTATTTAGGGGGGGGTTTGTGTATAAGAAAAAGTAATCAAGACTATTTAAAGTCTTGATTATAAAGTGTGTATGGTTCTGCTTAAACTAGATGTTATCTCTAATATCTAAGTCAGATACTAATTTAAGATAAGCATCTTTTTGTGTTCTTTTGAAGTACTTCATTAAACGACGACGTTGACCAACTAATTTTAGTAGTCCTAATCTTGAAGCATGATCTTTTTTAAATACTTTTAAGTGTTCTGTTAATTCTGCAATTCTTGCTGTTAAAAGTGCGATTTGAACTTCACTTGAACCTGTGTCAGTTTCTGTTCTTCCATATTTTGTAACTATTTCTTGTTTTTTAGCCGATTCTAAAGCCATAATAGCCTCCTGAGTGGTATAATAATCTAACTTATATGTATAAAGTAAGGGAACATAAATAACTTCATAGCAAATGATAAAAGAAGCTATAAGGTACAAGGCGAAAGTCCGAAGGAGCTACTAGTAGCTTCAAGGGGTTTCAACGAAGTAGATTGTAGCTTCTTTTATCACCCAAAGGGCAGTATTTAAAAGGCTCATTTTCTGCGTTGAACTTCACTTAAAGCGTGCTAGCACGCCCAAGCAAAGTTCGCCTTGAATCTAAACCTTTTAAATACTGTTTGCTATGAAGTTATTTATGTTCCCTTACTTAATTGCATACAAATTGAAACGGGATTATATCTAAATTTGTTTTTTATGTAAATAGCTTATAAAATAGATTAATTATTAAAATTTAAATTTCTTTAGCTATAATCACCTTTTAAAGATTATAATGAAAGAGAAGTAAAAATATGTTAATAACTCGTGCTAGTGAATACGCTATACTCTCTTTAATAGTTCTCTCCAAAGCTACAACACCTATGGACAGTGAAACACTCTCTCGTGAACTATCAATCTCAAAAAGCTTTTTAGCAAAAATTCTACAGTCACTTGCAAAAAAAAATATTTTAAAATCTTTTAAGGGTGTTAATGGTGGTTTTGTTTTAAATCAAAACCCAAAAGATATAAATATGCTGGAGGTGATGTCAACTGTTGAAGGTAAAGCACCTATAGTTTTTGAATGTGCTTCATCTCTTGATGATTGCCCCTCAGATAAAGCAAGTTTATGCAATATTTGGCCTTTTTTAAATAAGCTACAAGGTCGTATAGACAATTTTCTTGCCGAATTAACCTTAGCCGATATTTTAGAGTAACACTTGGCAAAAAAACTCACTGCAAAACAACAACTCGGAACAGCACTAAACTTTCTTTTAGGACAAAAAGATATTGGTGTTGTTTTCTTTGTTATGGGTATTTTAGCCATTATAATTGTTCCTATGCCTTCAGCTCTTTTAGATGTTTTTCTTACTATTTCTATGGCAATAGCAGTCTTAATTCTTCTTATTTCTTTGTATGTTCCTAAGCCTACAGATTTATCAACCTTCCCTACACTCATACTTATTATTACCCTTTTTAGGTTGTCTCTAAACATAGCAACTACCAGAATGATTCTTACACATGGGCATGAGGGGACAGAAAATGTAAGTAGTATAATTTTAAGTTTTGGTGACTTTGTTGTTGGTGGTAACTTTGTTATTGGTATCATAGTTTTCTCGATTCTCGTTCTCATTAACTTTATGGTAATAACTAAAGGTTCTACGAGGGTTGCAGAGGTAGCAGCTAGGTTTACGCTTGATTCAATGCCTGGTAAACAAATGGCTGTTGATGCTGACTTAAATGCTGGTCTTATTGATGATGCAGAAGCAAAACAGCGTCGTGCTGAAATCCTTAGAGATGCAAACTTTTATGGAGCAATGGATGGTTCTTCAAAATTTGTAAAAGGTGATGCAGTTGCTGGTATTATTATTACACTTATCAACATCATTGGTGGATTTTTAATCGGTGTTTTTCAACATAACATGAGTGTAGCTGATTCTGCTTCTACATTCACTCTCTTAACAATCGGTGATGGACTTGTAGGTCAAATTCCAGCACTTATCATCTCAACTGCTACAGGTATTATGATTACGCGTTCATCTGGTGATGGAGACAACTTTGCAGAGGGTGCCGTAAACCAGATGATGGGAAATGCAAAGATTATGATGATTGTTGGTTTCATCATGATTTTATTCGCTCTTATTCCTGGTTTACCTACATTATCCATGGGTCTGGTTGGATTTATTTTTGCAGGTCTTGGTTGGTCTATTTATAAATATGAAATAGGGGAATTCTCTCTTTTAGATGTAGAAAATACACTTAGTAAAAAAGATAGAGACAAGCAGACCCAAGAAAGAGAAGCTATCAAACCAACAAAAACACATGAAGAGATAGCAAAAGAGGAAGAAGCAGCACTTGAGGATATACTTAAAGTAGAGATGCTTGAACTTACCCTGGGCTACCAACTAATTCGGCTTGCCGATAGTGCACAAGGGGGAGACTTACTTGAGAGAATTCGCTCTATGCGAAGAAAAATTGCGAGTGATTTTGGTTTTTTAATGCCCCAAGTACGTATTCGAGATAATTTACACTTACAACCGCAGCAATATCAGATTTTACTCAAGGGTATCTCTATTGGTGAAGGTGAGATTATGCCTGATAAGTTCTTAGCTATGGATAGTGGTATGGCTACAGGCGAGATAACTGGTGAGCCAACAAAAGAACCTGCTTTTGGACTTGATGCTATGTGGATATTTGCGGAAGAAAAAGAGTTTGCAATTGAGAACGGATACACCGTCGTAGACCCTGCCACTGTTATCTCTACACATATGAGTGAACTTATTAAGAAAAATGCAGAAGATTTACTTACTCGTCAAGAGGTACAAGTACTCATCGATAAAATTAAAGATGATTTCCCTGTTATTGTAGATGATGTTTTAAAAGTAGCACCAATTGGTCTTTTACAAAGAGTATTAAAAGCTCTTTTACATGAAAACATTCCTCTAAAGGATATGTTAACTATACTTGAAACCATAGCTGATGTTGCAGAATATACAAAGAATGTTGATGTCTTAACCGAACAAGTACGTGCGAAATTATCTCGAGTAATTACACAAATGTATTCAAGCGAAGATGGTGTTATTAGGCTACTAACCTTTGATACTTCTTCTGAGCAAAAAATGTTAGAAAAATCACAAGAAAGAGATGGGGTTAGAAACCTTATGCTTAATGTTGGTGAGATAAACTCTCTCATACAAGCTACTAGTACAAAGGCTGCTGAGCTTCTACAAAAAGGTGTATCTCCTGTTGTTGTAATCGTTGACCCACAACTTCGCCGTGGTGTTGCTGAGATTTTTGAAAGATTCTCACTCGATGTTGTCACGCTCTCTCACGCTGAGATAGATTCAAGTGCAACATTTGAAGTTATGGGTAGTATAGTTATTGATTAAGAAAACAATGAAACAAAATAAATATTAGGAATTTATATATGCAAGAAACAATTCACCATTTATCACATATTGACTTAGATGGTTACAGCTGTCAATTTATCATGAAGTATACTCCATATGATATTACAAACTATAACGCCAACTATGGTGCAGAAGTACGCTCAAAACTAGAAATAATTTTAGAAAATATTAAAACAAGTAAAAAATCTGCTTTGATTTTGATAAGTGATTTAAACCTCACTGCTGATGAATCAAAATGGCTAACACATGAAGTCTCTAAAATGAATAAAGACAAAATGGATGTAGTTATCACACTTCTCGACCATCATGGTTCAGGAGCGCAGAGCGCTAAGAAATATGACTGGTATTATCTTGATGAATCGCGTTGTGCTACAAAAATTGTTTATGATTATGCAAGAGAGCATTTTGAATTTAATGAACCATCATGGATGGAAAAATATGTTAATGTAGTTAATGCTGTTGATTTATGGAAACAAGAAGAAGTAGCTAACTTTGAACTTGGAAAAGTTTGTATGCGTCTTGTAACTGAAACACGAGAACTCAATCGTGTTATGTTTGCAGACGAAGACAACAACTATAAACTCTCACTTTTAAAAATAGCAAGTACCTTTATGGAAAAAGAAAATGCGAATATTGTTCTTGATGAAAGTATACACGCTATTAAAAAAGATTTTTTTGCAAAAGGTGATGACAACACCTTAGATAATCTTGCGACTGACTATGTTGTTGCACTTCTTGGTGCTAAAAGAAATACCCATACTATCTACTATAAAGGCTATAAAGGTTTCCTAAGTTATGCAGTTGGAAATACTTCTATCGTTGGAAATGGTTTTTTAGTAGCCTATCCTGAGTATGATTTTATTGTAGATGTAAGCTATAGAGGTGCGATGAGCTTAAGAGCAAATAACCAAGTAAGCGTAGCCTTAATCTCTAAAGAATGGGCAAATGGTGGTGGTCATCCAAATGCTGCTGGTGGTAGAATTATGGGCTTTAAAGAACAATACCGCTACGATAAAGTAAAACAACAAATAGAATCTCTCATCGATGACAAAGAATCACGTGCAGGCGAATTAGAATATAAACAAGAAATTTAGTGTGAGTTAGAAAAATATCTCTCGATTCCATTTGCAAGTCCTTGTGCAAGTTTCTTTTGGTACTTTGAACTCACTAAACGTTTAGCTTCTCTTGGATGTGTAATAAAACCAATTTCAACTAATACTGAAGGCATCTGTGCTCCCACTAGAACCCAAAATGGTCCTTCTCTAACTCCACCATCTTTTACATTTTTATAACTCTTTTTAAGTGATCCTAACATCCCTCTTTGTAAGTCAATTGCAAGCTTATTTGAAGCAATAATATTATGACTACTTAGTGTATTTAAAAAGCTTTGTTTTCCATAAAAATTCATATCACTTAAATCTGCTGAATTTTCTTTTGCTGCAACTTTTTTTGCTCTACTTGATTTTGACTTTGATAAAAAGTAACATTCAATTCCATGTACTTTATGAGCGTTTTTCTTACCTACTGCATTAGCATGAATAGAAACAAAAATATCTGCATTTTTTTTATTTGCATACTTTGTTCTGTTACTTAATTTTATAAACTTATCTCTATCTCTAGTCATGTAAACTTTATATCCTCGAGAACGTAAAATACTTCTTAATTCTTTTGCAACTGAAAGAACAACTATTTTTTCTCTATATCTTCGATACCCTACAGCACCAGGATCTTTACCGCCATGACCAGAATCAATAACAATTATTTTATTTCTATCTAATCTTGATGGTGTTGATTTCTTATATGGCTTTCGTATTTTTTTATACGCTGTTGTTTGATTAATGCGAATAGCAAGTTTTTCACCTCTTTTACTAAACTTAACCTTTAACTTCTTTACATCTTCAATAACAAGTCTCAAAGTATTGGGTTTGTATTGTGCAAGTTTAATACGTTTAATACCTTTTTTCCTAAGTGTCTTCGAACTGCTAAGCATTGAGCCATGAATATCAAATACATATCTAAACTGTTTCTTTTTTGGATCATAGAGTGTAAAATAATTCACTTGTTTTGTGCTAAGAACTTTATCGAATTTGAGAACTAACTCCTCATTTACAAAACCTACTGATAATAATTTATGAGAAGATTTGAGTTTGATTTTTTGTTTTTTTGTTTTTGATGTTTTTGTTTTTTTAGTAGCTCTTTTATAAACACTTTTAGGTTTCAGTGCACTAAGTTCTTTGGCGTATTGAGAAATATCAATATGAAGCTTTTTTCCACTTTTCACAATGCCCTTCAAGGCTGTTAAGCGTAGCCTATCATCATCTAACATAATCGAACGAAGATATAAATTTTTATAGTCATTATACGCACGAAAATAATTACTTTTACTACTTGTTTTCATAAAAGAATCTGCACGCTTTATAATTT
>JAFLJZ010000077.1 GCA_022712775.1 Sulfurimonas sp. | reverse complement strand
AAAATTGCTCTTGCACATGGTCTTGGTTCAGTTGAGATTAAAAATGAATGGAATACCCCTGTAAGTGTTGAAGCAATTCTTGAAGCAATAGAAGCTGATTCTGAGATTGATGCGATAGCGGTACAAATCAGTGAATCAGCTGGCGGTCTTCGTCATCCTGTTGAAGAGATAGCACGTGCAGTAAAAGCGATTAATCCAAGTGTTATGATTATAGCTGATGGAATCACAGCTGTTGGCGTTGAAAAGCTTGATGTTACAAATATCGATTGTTTAATTGCAGGAAGTCAAAAAGCTTTAATGCTTCCTCCCGGACTTGCAATACTTGGTCTTAGCAATAAGGCAATTGAAGTTATAGGGGAAGGAAAAGGGTACTATCTGAATCTAGCTTCAGAGATTAAGAAACAACGCCTTAATACTACAGCATATACTGCAGCAACCACTTTAATTATCGGACTTTTAGAAGTACTTGAAACAATTGAAGCGAATGGTGGATTAACAAGACTCTATGGTGATACAGCTTGTCGTTCTAAGGCAGTCAAACGTGCCTTAGAAGCTATAGGTTTAAAAATTTATCCTTTAACTCCTGCGAAGTCAATGACAACAATTATTGATGATAATGCAAGTGAGATTCGAACGCTACTTAAGACAGAGTATGAAGTGAATGTTGCTGGTGGACAAGACCATTTAAAAGGTAAAATTTTTAGAATTAACCAAATGGGATTAATCCCAGTATATGAAATGGCATGGGTTGTAAATGCTGTTGAATTAGCACTTTCAAGAATAGGTCGTAGAGAGTATGATGGAACAGCAAACAGAATTTTTAATCAAGCATTCCTTGGAACACTTGATGGATTTGAAGCAGGAAATAAGTAAATGATATTAGAGCAAGTGTTTTCAGAGCAGATTTTGAAGGTTAATATATAAATGATTTTAGAACATGAAATTCCTAATGGAAGTAAGTTATACTTCGGTAAAAGCGCGAAGATAAAACGTAAAATTGAAAATATCGCAAGTATGATTCTTGATGAAAATGGATTTGAAGAAATTGTTACTCCTGTATTTTCATACCATCAACATCTTAGTGTTGCTGATGATAAAGAACTGATTCGTGTAAATGATGCACAGAACAATGCACTATCATTGCGTGCAGATTCTACAATAGATGTTGTTAGAATCATAGAAAAAAGATTAGGCTCTAATACAGAACAAAAAAAATGGTTTTATATTCAACCAGTTTTACGTTTTCCTACAGAAGAACAGTATCAAGTTGGTGCTGAGTTTATGGGTGAAACTAAATTGTCGTCTGTTATGAATGTATCATTAGAGATTTTTGAGAAACTTGGAGTGAATGCTTTAGTACAAATATCAAACATTAAAATTCCAGAACTTTTAGTGGAAATGTTTGATGAACTGAGTATTGATGATTTTAAACATATCAATATAGAAAAATTTTTAAATTTAAAAGTCGATTGGTTAGAAAAATTAGTCTACTTGCAATATGTTGAGCAGATTGATGAATTAATGGCTATAGTTCCTGATTCAATAAGAGATGAACTTCAAAAAATGAAAGAATTATGTGAAGAGACTAAATGTAAAAGAAGTGTTTTAGCCCCAATGTATTATGCGAAAATGCTTTATTATGATGAATTATTTTTTAGAGTAATTGAAAATAACGAAGTATATGCACGTGGTGGAAGATATAAAAACGAAGATTTAACTTCAGTAGGTTTCGCAATCTACACAGACGCTTTATGCGAAGCACTATCATAGAACTAGATATGAACAAGTCCATATCACTACGCTAGCCGCTTAGGCACTGAAGCTATACCTCTAAAAGAGGTAAGAAAAAAAGAATTATAAGAATAGGAAAGAAAATATGAAAGCAGATTTAATTGTAGGTATCCAGTGGGGAGACGAAGGAAAAGGTAAGATAGTTGATAAACTAGCTGCCCAATATGACATGGTATGTAGAAGCCAAGGTGGACATAATGCTGGTCATACTATTTGGGTAGATGGTGTAAAGTTTGCGCTTCATCTTGTTCCTTCTGGAGTTTTAAATCCTAAGGCTATTAATGTAGTTGGAAATGGTGTTGTTTTATCTCCGGAATCAATTATTAAAGAGATGGTACAGTTTGAAGGTTTAGAGGGGCGTTTATTTATTTCAGATAAAGCACATTTAAACCTTTACTACCATGCCTTAATTGACCAAGCAAAAGAGAGACTTAAAGGTGATAAAGCTATTGGTACAACAGGAAAAGGAATTGGACCTGCCTATGCTGATAAAATTAACCGAACAGGTTTTAGAGTAGGAGAACTTCTAAATCCTAGTAAGTTGTGTGATTCTATTATTGAATACTTTGAACAAAATAGACAAATTTTTGATATTTATGAAATTGCTACACCTGTAAAGTCAGAACTTCTTAAAGAACTAGAATCTTATAAAGAAAAATTAGCTCCATTTATTACAGACACAACACAGTTAGTATGGAAAGCGATTGATGATAATAAAAGAATTCTTTTAGAAGGTGCTCAAGGTACTCTACTTGATATTGACCATGGTACATATCCATATGTAACTTCATCAGCTACTGTAAGTGCAGGTGCATGTACAGGTCTTGGAATTAACCCTAAAGATATTGGAAAAGTTACAGGGATTGTAAAAGCGTACTGTACTCGTGTTGGAAATGGACCATTTCCAACCGAAGATTTAGGCGCAGATGGACAACGTCTTGGTGAG
>JAFLJZ010000076.1 GCA_022712775.1 Sulfurimonas sp. | reverse complement strand
ATAATAAAAAATTATATTAGTTAGCGTAAAATTTAGACTTAATTAAAAGGATTTGTAAATGAAAACCATACTATTAATAATACTCTTTACTGGTTTATCGGCAGACATGTTTGATGAAATGAGGAAAGTTTTTGTCGAACAGATAGAAGAAATAGCAGACACCTCTACTTTACCTATAACAGAAGAACGGGACTATTTATTACAAGAGAGAGAAAAAAGAGATAATAAACAGAGGTTACGAAAAGAAAAAGAGATGCAAAGTCTTCAAGTGGCAGCAGATGAAATGCAAGAGAGAATAGCTACTAGAGAACTATTACAAGAGGAAGTAAGAAGAGGTGGGAATACGTATCTTGATATTATAATGAATAAGCGAACTAATATAGCAAAAAAAACAAAATATCTAGGGCTCGATAGAACATGGACTAAAAGGGCTAACACCAATGGAGTTGGAACAATTTCTTTAAGTGGAATTCTTTTGGAAGAAAATATACTCAAATATCATAAGTATATTCAATCAAAATATACATTTGTAAATAATCAAACATATAAAACACAGGCATTAAACAGAGCGACAAGTCAAAGTATATACTCAAACAAAGGAGATAAAATAACTTTTAGTATACACACTACAAGATATAAAAATCCAACATTGTATAAAATGGTGATAGAATATATAAGTAAAGAAGAACTTCTTTCTCGCAATAAAATCAAAACAAATGAACGGTTTATAAATGAATAAGTCATTTATTATGGTCAGGCACTTAATTGAAAGTTTGTATAATAATCTAATTCTCAGAGTCAATATTGTATTATACATTAATTATTTTAGGAGAGTACAGTGGGTAGAGCATTTGAATACAGAAAAGCATCGAAAATGAAAAGATGGGGAGCAATGTCTAAATTGTTCCCAAAACTTGGAAAAATTATTACAATGGCTGCAAAAGAGGGAAGTAGTGATCCTGATATGAACTCTAAGCTACGTACAGCTATTTTAAATGCTAAGGCTGAGAATATGCCTAAGGATAATATTGAAGCTGCTATTAAGCGTGCTAGTGCAAAAGATACTGCAAGTATGTCTGAGATTAATTATGAAGGAAAAGCGCCATTTGGTGTTTTAATTTTTGTAGAATCAGCTACTGATAACAATACAAGAACTGTGGCAAATGTAAAAAATATATTTACAAAACATGGTGGAGAACTTTTAACAAATGGTTCTTTAGAATTTATGTTTGCAAGAAAAGTACTTATTGAATTTAAATTACAAGATGGTATGGATTTAGAAGAGTTAGAGCTTGAACTTATTGATGCTGGTTTAGAAGAGATAGAAGAAGAAGATGGTGTAGTACTAGTTACAGGGGATTACACAAGTTTTGGAAGTCTAAATGCTGCTTTAGAAGAGATGAAAATAGAAATCATAAAAGCACACTTGGAGAGAATGGCAAATACTCCTGTAAGTCTCTCAGAGGAACAACAAGTTGAGATAGATAAGATTTTAGAAAAACTTGCAGATGATGAGGATGTACAAAAAGTCTTTACAAACCTCTCATAAATATTATAATGAGCAAATCCCATTATAATAGCAGGGACACTATGTCCCTACAACCCCCTAAAGTATCAATAGTATGAAGTATGTGGACAAACATGTAACCCAAACTTTAGAAATTAAACAATCTAAGTTTATTGCCCACATAGTTCCATACTCCATGTATAAGCAAATACTTCAAGAATTAAAAGAACTTCACCCAAAAGCCAGACATTTTGTAACAGCTTCCAGACACCTTAATGAATTTAAACAAATTGTAGAACATTCAAGTGATGATGGCGAACCAAAAGGAACTTCAGGAAAACCGACCTTAATGGTACTTCAGGGTGCAAATATGATTAATTCTGCAGTTATTACTGTGAGATATTTTGGTGGAACGAAACTAGGAACTGGTGGTTTAGTTCGTGCTTATAGTGATGCTACAAATTTAGTACTAGAATCAGCCGAGATAAAAGAATACAAAGAAAAAATTTCAAATACTATTAGTTTTGAGTATACAAATCTAAGAAAAATAGAATATGAATGTTCTCTTTGCAATATTGAAATAGTAGAAAAAATATTTGAAGGTGCAACAGAGTATAGAATTAAATCAGATAAAGAAAATATGCAAGAGTTTTTATCTAAAGTAGATAGGTTAGTAAAGATAGAATCTTTATAACTTATCTTCCTTGAACAGCATTTCCCATATCCCACATTGGCAAGAAAATCCCAAGGGCTAATAGAAGAATCATACCTGTCATAAAGAAAAGCATAATAGGCTCAATCGCCTCAGATAAGCCATCAATAATAGCATCAAACCGCATTTTATAATACTCAGCAACTTTTCGAATCATACTATCAAGTGTACCACTGTCTTCACCAGCACTAACCATTTGTATAATCATGTTTTCAAATAACTTAGTATCGTTTAGACCTTTGTTAAGTGTTCCACCTTTTTCAACAGTGATTCTAACAGACTGCAATTTTTTCTTAAGTGGAAGATTGTCTATCATATCAATAGAGGTATCAAGGGCTTCCGCTATAGGAATACCGGCACGGATCAGTTCAGAAAAAACAAGTGTAAATCTACTTAGTGTTGAAAATTTAATAACATTTTTAATTAGATATGTTTTGAGGAGTAGTTGATGCCATTTATAGCGTATATGTATATAGTTGTTGATAAAATATTTAAAGACCATAAATGCAGTTACTAAAACAGCGATAACAATAGGACCATAGTTATTAAAAAGATGTTCAAGGGTGAGTAAAATTTGTGTAGGAAGTGGAAGTTCAGCATCTAGTTCCTCAAATATTGCTTTAAATTCAGGGACAACATAAGAGATCAAAATTGTAAATGCTACCGCCATAGCAATCATTACATTTCTTGGGTATGCCATAGCCTTTTTAAATTTAATGATATTAGCACGAATCTCTTCAAGCATATCTGCAAGTGAGTATAATGCTTCATCCAGATTACCTGTTTTTTCCCCAAGATTTACCATGGCTATTGTTAAGTTTCCTAGCTCAAAACGAAAGTTTTCCATTGATGCTGAGAGTGAGTGACCAGAGTTGATGTCATCTGCTAGTTTTGAAAATACAGTTTTGAGGGCTTGATCTTCTGTAGCTACTGCAATCTCACTTAGAGAATCAAAGATAGAGATACCAGCATTTGTCATAACGGCAAGTTGCCTTATGGCAGCGATAAGCCCATCTTGTTTAATTTTCTTTTTTTGGAGATTTTTAAGTAGATTTGTTTTAAATCTTACAAATTGTGCCTCAAGCGGTTCGGTAGCTTCCTCAACTTTGATTATGATACCAGTAGATTTAACCTTTGCATATTCCAATGCCTCTTTTTTAGAATTGGAATAGATTGGTAAGGCCTCTCTTTTACCCTTACTAAGGATTGTTGCAATAAAATATTTCATCCTTTTGCCACCTTTAAGATTTCTTCTAAACTTGTGATGCCATCAATTGCTTTTTGAACACCATTTTCAAATATTCCAATAAATCCATCTTTTTTTGCTTGTTCTTGGAGCAACTCTTTGGATGCTCCTTTTGCAATTAAAGAAGATAAATCTTCAGATATATTTAAAACCTCACATATCATTTCTCGTCCCATATAGCCAGATTCATTACATTCCTTACAGCCTTTACCGGTAAAAAATTTAGTATTTTCTGGTACTAAACTTCCAAGTTCTTGTATAGTTGAAAGTGGAACTTGTTCTTCTGTTTTACAATGAGCACAAATTTTTCTTACAAGTCTTTGTGCTTGAATCGCGACAAGTGCACCAGAGATAAGATAATGCTCTATTCCCATATCTACCATTCTTGGAATCGCACTTATAGAATCATTGGTATGAAGAGTAGAAATAACCATATGCCCCGTAAGTGCAGCTTTAATAGCGATTTCAAGTGTTTCTTGATCTCGAATTTCCCCAATCATAATCTTATCCGGATCTTGTCTTAGAATCGAGCGAAGTGCATCTGCAAAACTAAGACCAACTTTTGGGTTTACTTGTACTTGTTGGATAAGATTCATTCTATACTCAACTGGATCTTCAACCGTAATAACCTTATCTTCAATATTTCTTAACTCATTTAATGCACCATAAAGTGTAGTTGTTTTACCACTACCAGTTGGACCCGTTACTAATATAATACCATAAGGTGCTTGAAGACCTTTAAGTAATTTTTGATAACTTACGCTATCCATACCTGCATCTTCAAGTTTAACAAGAGCTTTTTGTTTATCTAAAACCCTCATAACAATAGATTCACCATAAAGAATCGGTAGTGTTGAGATACGAAAATCATATTCTCTTGGACCAACTGTAGTGGAAAATCGTCCGTCCTGAGGTTTTCTCTTTTCAGCAATATCTAAATTTGCAAGGAGTTTAAGTCTTGAAGCTAGTGGAGGGTAAATTGTTTTCTCAAAGATAAATACTTCAGAAAGTTTTCCATCAATTCTAGCACGAACAGAACAGTTTTTTTCAGTTGGTTCAATATGAATATCACTTGCACGCGCATTAATACAGGCTTTTAAAATAACATCTATAAGTAATAAAATTGATGAAGCTTCTTGCTGTTCTTCTATAGAGTTAATTGAATTTAACTCATCTTTTATCTTTTTTACAAGCCCTTTAACACTGTCTTTTAGCTCAATTTTAAAAAGGTATGAAGATATTTGTTTTTTTGTTGCGAGTGCTATTTTAATTGGTTTTCTTGGAAATAGTCTTTGTAGAGCTTCTTGAGCCTGCATATCTAATGGATCACAAAGTGCTATCGTAATACTCAAATCATCTTCATAAATAGGGAGTGCATCATGCTTTTGTAGTTGGGCAAGAGGCACTTTACTTGTAAGCTGATAATCCATATCTATAGCATCTAAGTCTTCAAATTTTAAATCAAGTTCTTCGGCTAGTTTTGTTAATACAACTTTTTCATGAATATAGTCATAGTCATCAATGATGGATAAATCATAATCACCACTTCTAATACGTTCAACAATAAACCTTACAAGTCTATCCATAGTCATAAAACCAGATAAGGTGATATCTCTAAGAATTAGATTTTCACTTATACCCTGTGTGAGTAATCTATCAACTTGCCTTTGCATAATAGAGCCATTACTGAGTAAGTCTTCTGTAATTCTATCCATTGTATTGCCTCACTCTACCAATATATATGTTTTTTAATGATTACAGAATCATAAAATTCTTCAATTATCATTTTATTGATTCTATTATGCTTACTTAAATAGAGTTTATAAGTAAGTTTTGGATCATTTTCATCTTCAAATAAATAAAATAATCTCGGCTCATGTTTTCCTATATTTGAATAAAAATCAAATACTTTTGAAAGGATATAGTCTGTAGTGGGAAGGTCGAGTTTTTGAAGATTATAACCATCAACTAATGCATGGTACAAAAGTTTTTTTTGCATTAAAATAACTGAAAAATAAGCAGAATTTGAACGTGCTTCAGGTGAAAATTTTAGTATTGCGATTGGAGTTGAGAGTCTATCTATATAGTCTGACTTTAAACAAGCAAAGGCATATAGAGAGATGTACTCTACATCTTTTTTATTTTCTTTAAAATTGTCATAGCCTATATTACAAACTTTTTCATATTTATGATTCTGGTAAAGCACGAACATCTTTTGTTTTGTGTCTGCGTATAGTGATAGAGTTAAGAATAATATTATAAGTAATTTCATTGAAATTTCCCAGATTTAATTTTATCAAGTAATAATTTTGCTCGTTGTGAATGTGAGCTTGATATATACTTCTTGAGCATTTCCATTGCCTTGTCTTTTTTGCCTAGTTTTACAAGTGATTTTGCAAATACTATCCAGCTTTCTTCTATAGAATTATTAATTGAATTTGTTATAAGTGCATAATTATAGGCTTCACTATAGTTTTCTAATGCATAATATTTTTTTGCAATAAAAAGGCTAAGAGCAGGATTATTGGATTTCTTAAATCTTTTAATTACATGACTCACATCATCTTGGGTATTTTGTCTTTTTATATTGATAACAGTTTCATTTACTACCTCTACTTGAGGCTCTTCAAGAACAAGAATTTTCTTCTTAATCGGTTCTTTTTTTAGAACAGTTTTTTTATGTGTTGCTTTTTTTATCGGTCTATGGTCATTATAGTATGCAGGTGAATTAGTCTTTATATTACTCATAAAATTTAATGAGGGTTGGATAATTATTTTTTGTGTATGTTTTTTTATAGCTTTTTGAGGAGCTACTTCTAGAGATATACTTTTCTCTATCGTTTGTTTTTGTATAACCTTCTTTACTAGTTTCTTTGGAGTTATATCTGCTTTTTTTTCTATTTTTGCAGTGTTGAAATCTGTTGATACTAGAACTATTCCAATAACAATGAAACTTAATAAGATAACTCCCTGAGGTATATAGGACTTTACCTTATATCGTAACCAACGTGATTCAAGTTCATGAAGGTTAAGCATTTATAAGTCCTGTCTGTATAGCAGACATCTCTATCATTTTATTTGATATTTGATTAGTGTTGATTTTTGATGGATTGTGTTCTATATAGTTTTCATATAAGTCAAAGAGTGTATAAATTAACTTGTTAGTATCTCTATAATTTCCCTGTGTTAGTTTATGAATAAGTTTGACAGATTTTTCACTAAACATATTTGCAGTATCAAAACAATTTGCTTTCATAAGCTTTTTTTGTATATAAATTTTTAATTCTATAGTAGAAGCATTCTCTAACTCTATTGTTTCCCAGATTCTCGTTTGAAAATGTTCTTTTGCAATAAGGTCTTCTTTTTCTGTTTTATGGAGGGTAATTACAAATTTTACTTTTCTTGTATCGGAGAGAAGTCTAATTTTTTCCATAAGTGTATCTGAATAGAGTTGTGCTTCATCAAGGAGTATTATTGGAATGTCTTTAATATCATGAGAATCTATAATTTTCATAAACTGAGTAAAGTTCAATTCGCCTTGGTATTTAACATCTAGTAAATCATGTGCTAATCTTTTAAAAAATTCACTATCATCTAAAATAGGTGTATGATAAAGATGCACAGTTTTAGTGACAGCGAGATCAGTATATAGTTTTTTTAAAAACATACTTTTACCAGTCCCTGGTTTACCATAGAGAAGAATCATCTTAAGCGGTTTATTTACGGAATCTTTAAGCGATTGGTAAATAGTAGAAACACGCTCAAGCTGTATATAGTCTTTTGCATTAACTGCATCTAAAAAAACATCCTTAGAATTTAAAAAGATACTAGAATTCATGTTTTTCTACTTTCCTAATTTTTATCATTAATAAGTTCTTCATCCATGCCGTTATAGCCTAAATCTTTAAGAGATAGTGTTGAGCTTTCTTTATCAATAATATGTGGTTCAATGATGATTACAAGTTCTTGTGTTACTTTTGAAGTTTCTTCATATTTAAATAACCATCCAAGAACAGGAATACTTCCAAGAAGTGGTACTTGATTGGAGGCTAGAGTTGTTTTTGTATTAATTAGTCCACCTAAGATGATTCGTTTACCATCTTTAACCGTTACAACAGATGAAAGCTGACGACGTTCTAAATCTGGTGGCATAGTTCTATCTGCTCCATTTGTAGCAGTTATATCTTCTCTTGTTTCAGATAAAGAAGGATTTATTTTTAGTGTAATGGTTCTGTCTTCAGAAATTTCTGGAGTAATGTCTAAGAGAACACCTGCAAAAACAGATTGAATATTTTCATCTTCACTCGTAGTGGTACTTGCTGCGGTTGTGCTTACTGAACTTGTTATCTTATAAAAGAACTCCGTACCAACAGTAATAAGTGCAGGTTGATTGTTAAGTGTTAAAACCTTAGGGTTTGAGAGCGCACTCACATCACCTTGTGTTTTTAAAAATTTTATAACTTCACTAAGTGTTGCTTCTGCTGTTAATGACACTATACTAGCATTATTTACTGCTTGTATACCAGCAGTTGTAATGGTAGCTGGAGCAGTCCATGTTGGCACATTGTTCTTTGAAATAGCATTGGCAGCGAGAGAGATATTTTGAAGTGCATAAAGCTGTGACCAATCAACACCAGTTGATTGACCTTCATTCATAGTAACAAGTAAAAGTTGAACATCTATAAGTACCTGGAGTTGTACTTTTTTCTGTAGTCTTTTTAAATAAGCTTCGAATCGATTCATTTGTTTGATAGTAGCAGTTACTGTAATAAGACCTGCATTTTTGTTGATAATAGGAAGTTCTGCTTCGTAGATATCATGCGGTCTATTTAAAACAGCTTGAAATTCTTTGTCTAGTTCTTCCCAAAATTTCACTTCATCATCAGATGTTATTTTTATACCTGATTCTGTTGTTGCCCCACTACCCATCATACCTTGTTGAGCACCACCTTGAGCACCACCTTGAGCTGCTGATGAAGAAGAACTAAGTGTAATATCTGTGCTTGCAGTACTTTTTCTTGTAGATAAAATGTAATCTATTGCAAATACCATAGTCGTTAAATAAGAGATTTTAAGAATATTATTTTCTAAGGTATAAGAGAGGTTATTTTCATTAAGAATAATATTAAAAACTTCATCGATTGTTAGATTTTTAAGATGTGTTTTGTTGAGTGAAGAATCAAGAAATTTTTCAGCATTTGGATCGGTAATAATAATTGTGTATTCACATTCATCACTAAGTTGCTCAACAAAGTCTATAATTTTTGTACCCTTTGTAGAACTAATACTAAAAAGTTCAAATGAACAATCTCCAAAAGCATTTGTAGAGATAAGAAGGCTCACTAAAGTTGCATAGATGGATAATTTTAATTTTTTCATGATAATTCCTAATTATTCTTAAATTTTAGATTTTTATTTTTTGTATTCGTTGAAAGAATGAGTTTTTTCTTTTTGTATGAAAGTGTGATTCCAGTTCTATCAACTTTAGTAAGTGTATATTTCCCAACTTTGTCATAGAGTTTATACCACTTTCCATTGATAAGTGCCGACGAGTTAATAATTGCTTTAAGACTTAAAGCTCGAGATTTTTGAATTACTTTTTTTGTATTAGTAAGTGCTATACTAGAAGGATTTTTATTGACCTTCTTTTGAGCGTTGTCTTTTTTATCTTCATCTTTTGTTAAGGAAATAAAAGGAGTCTTGACTGCATTTATTCGGGAACTTCTGATACCATCTCTTGGAGGTTTTATAGCCTCTATTTGTTCATCAACCCACTGGAGTTCATTTGCAAAAATATTTAAAGATAATAAAAGAATTATTGGTAAAGTTTTCATTAGTATATAATCCCCCAAACTGAAATATTTAAATCACTATTGATTTTCTTCAGTGCTTGTATGTTTAGTGCTTCTATATTGAAGTCATGTAAGTCAACTACTAATTCGCTTTGCTCAAGTGAATTAATAAAGTTAAGTGTATTATTGAAATTTGCACTTGTCTTAATATTAATGTCAAGTATATGGCCAAACGATGTTTGATTATCAATATAAGTATTTGAAAATTCTAAAATTTGTACATTATTAGCTTTTGCATTTTTGGAAATTGAATGGAGATATTTACCCCAAGTTTGTTCATCGTAAATAAGTGATGATATCTCTTCTATTTTCGTTTTTATATATTGGTTGTTATCTTTAAAGGCTAACATTTTTTTCTCAATAGATTTCGTATCATTTTCAATTTGGATGATTTTAGTAGCCGGATTGAGTTGTAAAAATCTTTTGTCATTTGCTATTTGTGATTCTATAGACACAACTTGTGCTCTCTTGGCGTTAAAGTCAGCTTCTGAACTATCCCAAAACATAAGGTATGCAAAAGCGAAGATGATGCCAAATACCATGACATAAGTCATATAAATATCTTTTTGAGTCTTATCTTTAAAGTTATTATCTATTTTTTGTAAAAAATCTTCTATCTGTGTTTTCATAATATATTTACCTTTAGCTCACTAAAGTATAGTTTTTTATCTTCATCAAATATAATTTTTTCAATAGAAAAATGAAATTTTTGGTCATATTTTTTTGTAAAGTATTCTAAAAGATTTGTTATCTTCTTATCTTTACTAGATGTTAGATATAGAGTAAATACCTTTTTCTTTTCAGCTTCTGTGTATGCTATTCTCTGTATTTTAACAGCATATTTATTTAAGTCATTCGCTAAAGTGGTTATGAGCTTAGCTTTCATAGGATAATTTACTTTTACATCATGTATTGTAACAAGTGTGTTCTTTTTTGAATTATAACTGTCCTCTTCCTCTTTTAACAAGGCTAAGGCTTTTTGTTTATCAGCGAGTCTACTTTTGATGGTAGCATCTCTTGTTGATTTTTCAGCATGTACCTCTTTATATGTTTGCTGGAGTAAAGAGTATTGAAGTTCTTGAGAATAGAGTAATATCCAAAATGTCACTGGATAAGCAAAGGCTATCACAAATGAAGCGGCCCCAAGAATTAAAAGCCGACCACTTTCTCGTTTAATAAATTTTGGTGGACGGTGAAAAGAAGAAAAATTACATGGATACTTTTCCTCCTCATCAATCGTAGTAGTGATATGCATAAGTGCATGCATTTGATCAATATAGTTATCGTTTTCTTCAAAGCCATAATCAAAATTAAAGTCACTTGAGGCAATTCCAAGTTCAACTTCAGCTATTTCATAAAGTTTCGAAGACATATTAACCTGAGAACCAATGTATATATGCTCTACTTTTTCAATTTCAAAAGCTTTTTTTGTATATGTTAAAATATCATTAATATTTGCAAAAATTTCTTTATAAAGTCTTAAAATAAACTCTTTATACGCACTTGTAGTATATTTTAGGTTCTCTTGCGTCAAAAAATGAATAAATTCGTTGTATTCTATTTTTTCGCCATAAAGTTCACAAAATCTTTCATGCATATAGGTTAAAGAATATTTCAATGATTTAGAATAGATAAAATCTTTTTCATTGTATATAGATATAAAAGCATCGTGTTCTTCAAAGTATAAAAAACAATGAATACCATTGTCGTCAATAATATCTTTAGTATAAAGAGACTTTATCAGTAAAGGAGCAGGAGTTATAACATCGATATATTTAATTTGTTCTACAACATTAGCATATGTATCAATTATTTCTAAAGGATCAACAATAAAAACTTGAAAATTTCTATTTTCCCCTTCCATTTTACTAAATGTTTCAATATATTGTATTTGGTATTCTATAGCCTGATCAAGCCCAAGTTCATCGTATATTTTAATATTAATAGCATCTAAAATATCTTCTTGGGGAATATTTTTGCTTATTTCTATCTGGTTGTTAATATAATTTTGTGTATTTAAATATGATGTAACAAATTGATCTTTTGCAAACTCTGGAGATTTTACAGGTGTTAAGAAGCTTGATATACCACTGATATAATCATTAGTATATGGGTTGACTGAAATTACGCTTGAAAAAGCATTTAATTGTTCTGTACTCATTAGTTACAATCCTATTTAAAATGAACCACCGACATGGAACAAAATTGGGTTTTATTATAAAACTCAATTCGATATTTCTTATGATGCCTATCAATGGAAAATTTTTTATTCAAAGTTTTATATTGAATTGTTATCCCACTCTCGTTAGAAATACTTTTTTTTGTAAATCCAATAACATTCACACGAATGTCATCATCTTGTATAATTATAAAATCGTCTTTTACTGAAAATTCTGTAGCTTTATCAATGAAAATTATTTTTCCATCAACTTCAACTTTAATTTTTTCAGGACAAGCACTTGCTATTTTAAAATATTGAGGTTTAAGTGTTGTAATCTTCTTGTTCCCAATATAGACGACAAATTTTCCTCTTTGGCGTTTAATATTTCCCAATGGATTTGAGAATATAAACTCGTTACTCTTTGATTTTATCGGAATATAGCTTAAAGATTTTTTTATCTTAGATAATTCAAGTGAAATATTACCATTTATCTTGATTGTACCGTATTCTTGGATGATACGGGCGATTGATTTTTCATCTAAAGTAAAGTTTCTCTTATATTTAATCTCCATTACATCCATAAAACCTTCAATTGCTAAGAGTTGATAGTAGACCTTTTGAGAAAGTGAAGAAAGATTTTTGCTACTCTCAATTGCAAAAGCTGGCTTATTATGTGTAACTGCAAAATATGTAAGTGAGAGTTGCATTTGTTCATCATCAAATTTTGTTTTTGTGTTTCTTACATTAAAGGCATGATGTTCTTTAATGAGATTTTGGTTAAGATTTTCTTTGACTGTAGAAGCGATTTGATTAAGATTTCCAAAGGGTTGGTTTTCATCAAGTTTATATTGATCAATTACGCAGGTTTGACCCCAGGCATTAGGATTAAAAATATTTCCTTGAAACTCTTTCCTATAAAAGCCATGTCCATCGTGAAGGTTTAAAACTAATGAGACTTGTTTCGTTAGAATAAGTTTTTTCACACCTTCAATAATTTCCTTATCTTTATCATTTTTTTTTATAACAGCAAATTTTCTATTCATGTCTCCATTAACACCACGTTTATTTGCGATAATACTATCTTTGTTAAGATTTGGGACTATCCAAAGGTTTTTTGATTTAATATCGTATTGTGTAGCTAGGAGTGATGCGGCAAAATAACTTCCAGGTTCATTCCCATGTATGCCTGCAATTACAAGCAGGGTTGTGTTGGAATCGCTATTTTCTTTTTTTATAATTTGAATATCAGCATGTAAAATACTTACAAGAAATAAAAATATAAATAAAAGATTATTTGAAAGTTTTTTCATTTAGTATTCTATTTATTTTTCTGTAAAGATTTTGAAATTATTATCAGAATCAACTCGTACCATTAAAATTTTATCTCCTTCAAAATAAAAACTTTTAGAGGTATAGTATTGTTTAAAGGTTATTTTAAATGTATTTTCAGCATTAGGGTAGGGAATAACATTAATATTATTAAAAATAATTTTCTTCTTTTCAGCCTTATCGAAAATTCTTGTTTTATATTTTTTAAATTGTTCATATTTCATACCATTACTTCTAATAAAATCGCTAGAGTAGAATGATAAATATTTCTGTGTTTCATTGTAAAGCCAGCTGTATCTCCATTCGTAGAGTCCTGCTAGTAGCTTTGATAATATTTCTTTTGAAATGTTTTGTTTTGTTGTAGATTCTGAAATGATAAGAATTGTTTTTTCTATATCCATACTTCTATCTAAACATTGAATATTCTCATTGTTAATTGCTATACAACCTCTTGTGAAATCATCTCTTTTTTGCTGAGTTGGAAGTCCATGTATCCATATACCAGACCCAGTTTTCCCTCTATACTTATCATATAAATTAGGATAAGATGTTACAAGAGCTAAGGGACCATAAAAAGAATCTAGTTTAGATATTTTTTTTGTGATATTGTATATTCCAATAGGTGTTTTTAAGTCTCCCTCTTTAATCTTATCGCCTTTAACTTCTCCTGTAAATGCTGAATAGTTTTTTTCTAAAGTAAAAGAATTATTATTATCTTTATTGTATAAATGAAGTGAAGATTCTTTTTTATTGCAAGTTAAAACAGATGCATATGATTCTATATATCCAAATTTTGTATCTTTATCTTTGAGATAGTTGTCCCAGTATTCGGTTTTAGTTAATTCCGAATCCATCTTTTTTTCTATATCATCAAGACCATTGTTTCTATAATTTGTAAGTATATTATCCGCATATAGAGATATGTTGAGTAATGCACTAAGTAATGAAAGTAATAGAATTTGATTTAACATTTTCTTATTTAACATTCTCGTATCCTATTTCTTTTAAAAAGTTTTTATCTTTAGTCCAGCCCTTTTTTACAATGACTTGAAGTTCTAAAAAGGCTTTTTTACCACTAAGTGTTTCTATTTTCATGCGGGCATAGGTACCAATTCTTTTTATAGAATCACCACCTTTACCAATGATAATTCCTTTTTGACTTTCTTTTTCAATGATAATAGTAGCGAAAATTTTGTCTATTTTTTTCTCTTCTACAATACTATCAATAATTACATCTGATTCGTATGGAATCTCATCACTTACATTTTCAAAAATTCCTTCACGGATAAATCCTGCATAGATGTCTCGAACTAACTCACTTGTTAAGTTTTCTGGGTCAAAAAGAAAAGGTGATTCTGGAAGATGTTTACTAATCACTTTTAGCAAGTCAGCATGCCCTACTTTTTTAGGAATTGCCATTGGGATAAGTGCTTCAAAGTGTTCGGCATAAGGAGAATAAGAAGCTATTCTTTTAAAAAGTTTTTCTTGAGATACTTGATCGATTTTAGAGATGACAATAATATGTTTTACTTTGGCATTATTAAGCTTTAAAAATTTTTCATAATGTTCTACTCCATCAGTTACAGGAGCAAGGTAAACAATTAGATCACAGTCTCCCATAGCTTTAAGTGCTTCATCAAGCATAAACTTGTTAAGCATTTTTTCTCTTTCATGAAGACCAGGAGTATCTATAAAAATAATTTGTGTGTCTTCATGCATCACTATTGCATTTGAGCGGCGTCTTGTAGCATTGGCTTTTTGCGAAACCATAGCAATTTTTTCACCAAGAAGTGAATTCATTAAAGTACTTTTCCCAGCGTTTGGACGCCCAATTAAAGAAACAAAACCCGCATGGGTTTTTTGTGAAAAATCAGCCTTAGTCATTTTTTAGCCTTAATTATAGTATATATCGTGAAAGGTCGTCGTCTTCTACTACATCATCGAGTTTTTCATGCACATACTCTGCTGTGATAGTATAGTCTTCACCAGCATGTTCATCTGCATCAAAACTAATTTCTTCAAGTATTTTTTCTAATACTGTATGCAATCGTCTTGCTCCAATATCTTCCGTTAATTCGTTTGCACGATGTGCAAG
>JAFLJZ010000075.1 GCA_022712775.1 Sulfurimonas sp. | reverse complement strand
ATATCATTTTACAGAAGCACGTTATAGTGATGCCTATGATAGCACGCAAGAACGCAAAGGAATTATAGAGTTTTCTTCAGTAAACTCTTTAAAAATAAGATATGAAAATACTCATAAAGAGATTTTTTATGATGAAGGTATCTTAGTAATTAAAGAAGCAGAGAAACTCTATGAACTTGATATAATACAAGCACAACAAGTAAGTGTATTTTTTGATATTTTACTTCTAGTTTATAACAATGATAAGATTATTTTAAATGATAAGTTTGATATTTCAAATAAAAATAATACTATTCTTTTATTTCCGAAAGATGATTTAACGAGATTTATTGAGAAAATTAGTTTACAAAAGATAGATAGACAGCTTAAAAGTGTTAAGCTTTTTTTACAAAACTCCGATACAGTTACGATAAGTATAGAAGATGAAATACGCTAATATAATCATAGTATTCATACTTTTAAGTATAGCCTTTTTATTTAAAGACCGTCTTGTATTGTCAACAAACCTATTATCACTTTTTGCACCAAAAGATTCAGTTACTAAACTCCATATTGCGACAGAACTTGGATATACACGCGAATTGCTTATTGCGGTAAAAGGTTTTGATGTTAAGGCTCAAAAAAAAGTTGAAAAGTTAGTACAAGAGCTAAATAAACTCGATTCTATAAAAAATATCCAATACAAAACTACTCCTTCACAAAAGTTACAAAAATATTATAGAGATAACTTTGTGCTTTTAAGCTCGTTTGATTCAAGGGTTTTGAGTGCAAAAGATATAAGAAAAAAACTTCAAGAAATGAAAGGAACAACAACAAATAACCTTTTTTATACCCCTGTAAACAAAAATGACCCACTTGGACTTTTCTCTATGGAGCAAAGAAGTACAAATATAAGCACAAAAGGGAAGTACCTTAGTCTTGGCGAGTACGGATATTTACTTCATGTAAGAACAAGTGTATCGCCATCACAAATGAATAAAGCAAAGTTACTTTATAAAAATGTTCATGAAGTTATAGACAAGTACCCTAATGTTATTGCTTTTTCAGGCTTCTTTTATACAGTTGAAAACGCTTCAATGATTAAAAAAGATGTTATGCTCATAGCAATTATTTCGGCTTTAATACTTCTCCTAATGTATATAATTCTTTTAAAGAATGTGAAAATACTCTTACATACTCTTCTCGCACTTTTTTCTTCAACGCTTTTTGCAAGTTTAGGAACATTACTTTTCTTTGATAATTTCCATATCATCTCTTTAGCCTTTGGTATGAGTATTACTGCGGTGAGTATTGATTATTTATTTCATTATTATTTTCATGGCTTTTATGAAGAGAAGAAAAAAATTGATAGAAATGTACTTTATGGCTTCTTAACGACCTTAAGTACTTTCGTAATTTTTGCTTTTATACCTGTTGTACTCATTGCACAAATTAGTTTTTTTACAATTCTTTCTTTGAGTTTTTCGTATTTTTTATTTACTTTTGTCTTTAAATACTTAGAAATCAAGGGATATGGAAAAAGTCTAGGAAATACAAGATCATACGCTTTTATTCCTTCATATGTTGTTATCTTTATCTCGTCTATTCTGCTGGTTTATAGTTTTGTAAACATTAAACTTGATAATAATATACGAAATTTGGATTATCAAAACAATGTACTTCAAGCAGTTGAAAAGACTTTTAGAGATTCTACTTCTTCTACACTTTCTCCAGTTCTTGTTCATGCAAGTAGTACAGAAAAGCTTATTAGTAATTTGCATATATTAAAAGAACAACAGTCGAAGAGTTTTTCTTTTGCTTCGTTTGTTTTAGATGAGCAAACTTGCATTACTAAAGCAAAACGTATAAAGGCTTATGACTTTATACGAGTAAATACTTTAGTCAATGAAGAAGCAATTAAACTTGGGTTTAGAGAAAATTATTTTCAGAATTCTTATAGCTTTACTCAGGACATTCCTTTATGTGCTTATGATGATTTAGAAATTTTTGAATTATTGGGTCTCAAAGTGATAGAAAAAGAGGGTAAAGTTTATACTATAGCCTTTGTATCAGAGAGTTCTAAGGCTTTAGAGTATTGTTTTGTAGAAAGTATAAGCGTTAAAGAGATGTTCTCTGAGGTATCAAAGAAGATGTATGAAGATATTACAAAGTATTCTCTCTTCGTTCTCTTTATAATTCTCTTTTTATTAGTGATAAGTGTGAAAAAAAAGTTTTTTTATGCTTTAAATTATATACTTTTTCCTCTAAGTGTAACACTAGCTATTTTAGTCTTCTTAGGTGAAATAAATATTATGCATATTTTTGCTTTTATCATTTTAGTAGCGATAGGTATAGACTATGGAATATATATGAGTAATACAATCAAAGCTGATCGTACGATTCTTTCTATTCATTACTCATTACTAAGTACCTTTGGTGCCTTTGGTGTGCTTGTATTTAGCTCTATTGTCGCTTTACATTCTATTGGTCTCGTTATTAGCCTTGGAGTTGTAAGTATCTTTTTTATAAGTAAGGTTATGAAATGATTTTAGAGTATATATATGGTGATAATTCTAAAAAATGTATAGATATTAACTATGATATAAAGATTACATCTGAGTATAAATATGTAAAGGCTTCAAATAAACTAGAGTATATTGAATCTTTTTTACCCGCATTTATACATGGGCAAAAGATGGTTTTATTTGACTCAAATCACAAACAGCTTGTAGATTTCTATGAGCACAAAGATATAAATACCTATGAAAATATCGAGACTATAGAATCGCAACTTCTATTTTTTACCTCTGGAAGTAGTGGTTTTCCTGTTGGAGCATTTAAAAGTAGGGATAATATTTTACAAGAGATAGAAGTATTGAAAAATATACTAAGTAAACGAAGCATTAAAAAAGTAATAGTTACCGTTCCTTTTGTACATATTTATGGAATCTTAGTTGGACTGCTATTGCCCTTTTATCTTGATGACGTTACACTTGTTGTAAAAGAGGATTTTTTACCGTATGAACTCCTTGAAGAACTTTCTAATGGAGAGTGTTTAGTCATTACAACTCCAGTGTTTATCAAAGCACTAGGTAAGTTAGATGAGCAAAGAGACTTATCCTCAAGTATGTTTATCTCATCGACAGGACCACTTCAAAGTGCTGATATTCAAATCGTAGAATCAAAGTACAACACATCACTCATGCAACTTTTTGGTTCAACTGAGACAGGTGGAATCGCATACAAGTTTTCAGACACTACAAGATGGATAGCCCTTGATGGTGTAAAGCTTGAAGAGGAAAGTGAAAGGTTACGCGTATCTTCTGCTTTTATATCTGAGTATATTTTAAATGAAGAGATTGTGAAGATAAATCAACCATTTGCAACAGAAGATATTATACAAAGAACCGTGGATGGCTTTAAGCTGCTAGGTAGAAGTAATAAGATTATAAAAATAGCAGGAAAAAGAATTTCTGCTATGGCTATAGAGAGTATAATAGAGAGTATACCTGAGGTAAAAAAAGCTATAGTAACTCTTGTTTACAAAAAAGAGTTACTTCGTAGTGAGCAAATACTTATACAGTTGGAATCAGACAAGACAATAGAAAAAAAGTTAATAAAACAAAAAATAAAAGAGTGTTATGGTGTTTTAAGTATACCATTTAAGATAGAGTATGTTGAAAAAATAAATTTTTCATCAATGGGTAAAAAAATAATATTTTAAGAGAAGCTATGAGTAAAATTGTAAAAGATGTTTTAAAAGAGATAACACAGGTACTAGGCACTAAAATTCCACGAGCTTCGCGCGAGGCACAGTTATTTTTAATGGCACACTTAGATGTAGATGAATTGTGGTTGATAACCAATCAAAATACAGAAGTAGAAAATATTGATGCTTTACTAGTGTGGGCACAAAGACGTGCGAAAAATGAACCTTTTGAATACATAGTTAATAAAGTTAGTTTTTATAGTGAAGAGTTTTATATAGGAGAGGGTGCTTTAATCCCCCGTCCTGAGACGGAAATTTTGATTGATGAAGTACTTAAAAATGTAGATGATTATGATTTTGACCTTACCTTTGTAGAAGTGGGAGTTGGGAGTGGAATAATATCTATAATGCTTGCAAAAAAGTTTAAAAATGCAAGGTTTATAGCTGTAGACATTTCAGAGGCTGCGTTGAAAATTGCAAAAATTAATATAGAAAAATTTGGACTTGAAAAAAGAATAGAATTACGGCTAGGTTCTTTACTTGAGCCTATTACAGAAGAAATAGACTATCTTGTATCTAATCCTCCATACATAGAAAATGGAGTGGATTTAGAATCAAACTTGAACTATGAACCTCAAAATGCACTCTTCGGTGGAGTGGTTGGAGATGAAATAATTAAAGAGTTACTTGATGAAGTCTTAAAAAGAGATATTAAGTTTTTTTCTT